>DAIOEG010000084.1:0-5883 GCA_036746415.1 Phycisphaera sp.
GCAGCTCTTCATCATTGATCACAAACGCGGCCGAGCCCACGTCGTCCGCGCCGATGACGTCCGTTGCTTCCTCGCGCCCGGCATCTTCATCAATAAACCGGTGATCGCGGAACTGATGCACCCATGCGTACGCATCGCGGTCGTCAAACGACGCCGCGAGCGCCACGGCCATCCGCCGCTGCCCCCGGTCCAACGGCTCGCGGAACACCACCAACCCATCGGGGCCGCCGATCAAGAGCAACGGCAGCTGCACCGCGACCCGCCGACCGTGACGGCGCAGCTGCAGGTCCAGCCGCATGCCCGCGACCTCGGGCCGACCTTCCAGCCACAAGCTCCACGGCTCGGCCCGGTTGTCCGACGGGCCGTCGTCCCAGCGCAGCGGCCGGAGCACCTGCTCATCGTCACGCTCGCTGATATTCACGAAGCACCGGCCGGTGTCGATCATGCGTTTGAGCAGGCCGCGCTGCGCGCCTTCGGGCACGCGGTACGTCGCGTGCTGGCGAAGCGATCGCGGCAGCGACGAGTCATCATCACCCACGCGCGTCGAGCCCAGCAGCATGGCGCACAGCTCGCGGTCGACCGGGTCGGCAAGCGTGTCGAGCGTGTCCGTGGCGACCTTCATGGACTTGGGCTTGGACCACCCGGTGGAGATCGCGCTGCGTTGCTGCAGCTCGAGCACGAGGCCCCGGTAACGGGCCGACTCATGCGTGAGCACGACGTAGACGACCTGTCGCTGCGCGGCGAGCAGCGCGTGGACGGGGGTCTTGCGTTCGCTGTCGCTCGAGGGGCGGAGCAGCGTGAGCCGGCTCATCCAGCGCGGCTCTTGCGGGTGGGTCATGGCGTGGTCGCCTTCTCGTTTGCGTGCGCGCGGTGGGCGGGGCGTGAGGCGTGCGAGCTGATCCAGCGAAGCGCCGGGCCCTTCGCCGTGGGCCACGTCGATGAGCAGCGCGTAGAGGTGTTCGCAGAACTGGCCGGCGGCGAAGGCGTCGCAGGTGCAATCGCACACGGCGTGTCGGCCCTCGGCGGCGATGGACACGATGTAGGGCCGGCGCGGCGTGGGGACCGATGTTGCGGCGGATGTCGCGACGGCTGGTGCAGCGTCTTGATCGACGGCGTCGCCGTTGGTGTGATCGGTGACGCTTGCCTTGAGGAGTTGTCCGGGCTGTGGCTCGAGGCGTTGCACACGGCCGGCGACTTGCGCGGCTCGGCCGTGCATGCGGACGGTGGGTTGAAAAAACGGCGACCAGGACGGCAAAATCGACATCGTGTATCCCAGCGCTGTGCGTCCCACTCTCGGCCGGCACGTTCCGTCTGCCCCGAGTGGACCGCGAATCCCGAAGCGTACCATGCATCGCATGCCCGAGCCATCCGATGTGTTCTCGATGCCCTGGTGGCAGTGGTTGACGGTGCCAACAGCAGCGGCGGCGATCGGCGTGTGGGCGCTCTTGGTCGGTCGATCAGGCCGATCCTTGACGCAAGCGCCTCGGCGTGAGCTGGGCTTCAACCTGTTCACGATCGCCTGGGCCTTTGCGTTGTTCATCGTGGGCAGCATGCTGTCGGGCGAGGTGCTGCGATCCATGGTGCCTGCGGGCACGTCGGTCATGCAGGGCTCGCCGACGCAGGTGGGCGTGCGCATGCTTGTCTTGCAGTTGTTGTCGCTGGGCCCGGTGGCGGGGCTGCTGGTGGTGCTGGCGTCGCGACGGGCCGAGGGCCTGCGCACGCTGGGCCTTGCGGGGCCGGTGCGCGTGAGTGATGTGGTGACGACGCTGTGCGGGCTGATCGTGGGGCTGCTGATGGTCAGTGCGCTGCTCACGCTGACGGCGGCGCTTGGCGCTGCGATGGGCAACCCGCCGCCGGCGATGCAACACGAGCTGCTCGAGGTGTTTCAGCGTGCCAAGGCCGAGCCCGCGGGCCTTGCGCTGATGCTGCTGGGGACGGTGTTGCTCGCGCCCGTGCTGGAAGAGCTTGTGTACCGCGGTTTGCTTCAGACGACGCTGTGCGAGGCGCTGCGCTTCGAGCAGCGCTGGGCGGCGGTGCTGCTGACTGCGGGCCTCTTTGGTATCACCCACGCCGCCGTCGCGACGCCGCACGCCTTGCCTGCATTGGTCGCGCTGGGCGTGCTCCTGGGCTACACCTACGAACGCACGCGCAACCTCTATGTCCCCATCGCCATCCACGCCGGCTTCAACGCCGCCAACATCATGGTCGTCCTCAGCCAGACATGACACGCACGCACCAATCGAAAACACTTGTTTTTCAACCGATCTCCACGCTCACGCTGTTGAGCGGCACGATGTGCTCGTACAACGCGTCGCGGTCCAGCCGGCTTGACAGCTTGAGCAGCACCGCGACGCCGTGGTCGTGGTCGCTGTTGATCACCAGCGTGTTGTCCGCGACGGCCTCGTAACCCATCTCCGCCGGCTGGTGGCCCAGCACAAACGTCCGCACGCCCCAGGCCTCGGCCAATTCCTGCGTGATCGTTCGGTTGTGATGCCGGCCCCACACCATGTCGTACGCCGACCCGCGCGGCGCGAGGTCCGCAGCACTGAGCGCACGGTCGAGCACGCCCTTGTCAAACGCCTCGATCCGGCGCGGGGCGGGCAACGAGTGGCTGAAGAACAACCCGCCGCTCGTACGCACCGCCAACGGCAGCGCTTTCACGTACTCCACAAACGCTTCGAACACCCGCTCCGCATCGTCGTTGTACAGAAACGCCAACCCCTCCGTGAACGCCCCGCACACGCTGTGCCCGTCCTTCAAAATATTCTCGCGGTGCATCTGCGCCAGCTCGTGGTTCGACAGCAGCACGTGGACCCGCGTGGGGTGCTGCTTCACCAGTGCGCAGACGCGCGCAACGATGCGGATCGACAAGTCGGCGTTGTTGATCCGCTGCTCGCCGTGGATCAGCTCCTGCAGGATCAGGTGCCGATCACGGTGCTGATCCAGCGCAGCGAGCTTGAACAGCCGGGCCGCGTTGAGCGGGTGGTCGTGCAGGTCGCCCGACACCACCACCGAGCCACCCCCCCCGGAAGCGCCCCCGCCCCCGGAAGTGGCCCCGCCCCCGGAAATCGGGTTTGTGTCATCGGTCAGGTGCACCGTCGAGCCGCGACGGTCCGGGTGGCTCCAAAACGCCTCGGCTGCGCCGCGCAACAACCCGCACACCAGGTCAGGGTCACGCAGGTCCATCGGCTCGGCGGTCGGCTCGTGGGTGGGTTCATGCATCACGCCAGAGTATCGACACCAGACCCCCGCAATAAACGGCCCGGCAACGCGTTGTGCCGATGAGGATCGGCATGAGCGAGTTGGACCTGTCGGCGGTACTGACGGCCGCAGGCCGAGGCGATCAAACCGCTTGGCGCGTGCTTGTCGCCGAGTACGGCCGGCGGGTCTATGGCCTGCTCGTCCAGCAGTGCGGCGACCACGACCTCGCCGAGGAACTCACGCAGATGACCTTCGTCACACTCGTCGAAAAACTCGGGAACCACGACGACGCCGGCTCGTACCGCGAACAAGGCAAGTTCGAGCCCTGGCTCTTCCGCGTCGCCACCAACAAGCTCCGCGATGAACAACGCCGACGACAAAGACAGGCCCGCACCATCGACCTCTCGCCCGCAGCCAGCCGTCACGACCAACCCGACACCGCCCCCGCAGGCGAACACGCCGTCCACGCCCGCCCCGGCACGCAGACCTTCGGCGGAAACCCCGCCGACCTCGCACAACACCACGAACAACTCCAACGCCTCCAACGGCTCGTCCAGCAACTCCCCGAACAAGACCGGCAAGTCCTTGAGCTGCGACACACCGCCGGCCTGAGCTTCGCACAGATCGCCGACACCCTTGAGCAACCGCTCGGCACCGTCCTCGCACGAGCACACCGAGCCACCGCCAAACTCCGCAAACAACTCGATGCACCCTGACTCGCATCAGCCCACACCCCGCATTCCCACTGTTCACTTTTCACTGTTCACTCCACCCCTTGCAACCCATGACCGCCCCACTCCACCAGCACGACGCAGACCCCGCGTTGGATCGCCTCCTCGATCAAGCGCTCGCGCCTCAAGCGCCGCGCCCCGGTTTTGAGGACCGGCTCCTGCTCGCCATCCGTCATGCGCAAGCGCAGCAAGAGCCGCTCACGCAGACGCCAGCCGTCCTCGGCCGCATCGGCTTCGGATCGACATTGAAGCAAGCCGCGATCGCCGCCAGCATCCTGCTCACCGCCGCCACCGCGCTGTGGTGGCGGCCCGTCACGATCGACCCGATCACCACCGATCCGCTCGCCGTCGAGACGCGCCTGAGCGCGCAGCTCTCCCTGTGGGCCGACGCCGCCGAGCAACTGGACTCGCCCCGCGACGACATCGACCTCACCCTCGCCGAGGTCGCCAGCCAGATCACCTTCGCCCACGCCGCCAACGCCCTCTCCGAGGACACCGACTGGCAATCCCAACCCAACGACGAGCTGGACGACTCGATCAACCTCCTGCTGAATCAGTGGGACACCACGGTGTTTTAAGCATTGCTTCACGACCGTCATGCAGAAGGAGTTGAACCGCAGAGGCGCAGAGGCGCAGAGCAGACCCAGCAGAAAGCGTGTCTGTTGATTCAGATGGTTTTCTCCATTGTTTAAGTCCCTGATTCATACCTCCGCGTCCTCCCCGCCTCTGCGGTTCAACATGCTTCAGACCGATTTCAATACTTCTGACGCAACCCCACCCCGCGAACCGAAGAAAAACACCATGTCACGAACCCTCACCACCACCTCCGCCCTCGCGATGCTCGCGCTGTGTCTCGCTGTTCAGCTGTCGCACACGGTCGCCGCCGATGCACAACCCGGCGAGTACAACAAGTCCGAGCGCGGCCCCGGCTCAGGCACGGGGGGGCCGGGGGGGCCCGGGAAGCGCGATCAGGCCGAGCCGTTTGGTGATGGTGCATCCCCGCTCGAAGAGCCCTCCGAGCACGACCGCGAGCGATTCGAAGAACTCTTCAAAAACCCCGCGAAGCTGTTCGACGTCGTCCGCGACATCGACCCTGCGCTGGCCGATGAACTCGAGCAGCTCAAAGACACCCGCCCCCGGGCCGTCTTCAGCGTGCTGCGTCGGCAGTTCCCGCAGGTGATGCGTTTAGCGCTTCTGAAAGACGAAGACCCCGCGCTGTATCAACTGCGTGTGCGCGACCTGCAACTCACCCGCCAGGCCGACCAGCTCGCCGACCAACACCGCGACGCCCGCAAGCGTGGCGACAAGGACGCCGCCGACGCCATCGAAGACCAGCTCGAGCCCATCGTTGTCGAGCACTTCGACATCCGCCAGAAAGTCCGCGAGCGTGAGCTTGAAAAGCTTGAAGAGCGCATCGAGCAGCTCAAGGACGCCCTCGACGAACGCGACAGCAACAAGCGCAACCTCATCAAGCAGCGCCTCGCCGAACTCCTCGGCGCCTCCGACGCCCGCGGCTGGTAACCACCACCACCAACGATGCCCACGCTGCGCTGTCTCAAAGCTGCGTGGGGTTGCTCCCCCCATGCCCGCCCTCAAACCGCTTCCCTCGCGCCCACGCCTTCACCCGCCGTGCCGCGTCATACACACCGCCCACACCGCGCCTCCCCTCGCCCAGCACCGTGAACGCCGACGCGTCCCGCGCGACCGCCGCCGCGCCCAGCGCATCGAGCGTCTGCGTCATCGACTCGGTGAGCACGCGTTGCCACCCCTCCACGTCCATCGCATGGCACGCGGCCGGGTCGATCGGTGGGCCAAACGCCATGAGCAGCTCGGGCGTCTTCTCGTCCCAGAACGGGTACTCGACCGCCAGCGTCATGATCCGCACGCTGACGCCCTCGCGCTGCAGGCGACGGCATAGGTGCGCCACGCCAGGCCGGAGCACCACAGGCCG
>DAIOEG010000084.1:5893-8845 GCA_036746415.1 Phycisphaera sp.
CACGTCCGTGAACCGCCCCTGAGCCGTGACCCACAACGTCCGCTGCGCATCCCGCAAGATCGCGTCTGCGGTCCGCAAAAACACCGCTGCGCCGCGCGGCGTGCCATCCTCAACACCGAAGAACCCCAGCCGTTTGAACACCGCATACTTCTCGAGCATCGCCGCGTCGATCGGCGCATGATGCGATCGGCCCGCAAACGCCGGGTGCTTGCCGTGCCAGAAGAAGCACGCCATCGGGTCCCACCATGATGGGTGGTTGAGCACCACCAGCAGCGATGCGCCCTCGCACGCGCTTGGCCCGTGCCCTTTCAACACTCGCACACGGTCAAAGTTCCTTCGCACAAAGCGATCGACGTACGCCACAAACCCGCGCAAGAGCCACGGCGTGATGGTCGGGATCATCGGCGGTTGCTTCATGCGCGGTTCAGCGTCGTGGATCAGTTCTTCGCGGTCGTCACCAGGCCGTCCTTGTCCAGCGCATCGGCGGCGATCCAGCCGGACATCATGACCATCGGCATGCCGGGGCCGGGGTGCGCCGCGCCGCCCGCGAGGTACAGGCCCTCGGCGATCGGGCTGCGGTTGCTCGGCTTGAACGCGCCCATGAACAGCCCGTGCGACGCCAAGCCGTAGATCGCGCCGTTCAGCACGTTGTACCGCTCGTGGATGTCCTGCGGCGTCAGCGACCGCTCGAACACGATGCGCTCTTCAAGGTCCTCAAGCCCGGCCGTGCGTTTGAGCTTGTCCAGGATCTTCTGGCGATACCCTCGGTAGAGCGGGCCGTTCTTGTCCCAGTCGTGATGCGCTCGCAGGTACGGCGTGTGCACGAGCACATAAAGCGCCTCGCCGCCCTCGGGCGCGACCTGCCCGGGCGCTTCGCTCCGTGATGTCGCTGCGAGATACGCGGTCGGGTCCGGTGCCGGCTCGCCCTTGCGGTAGATCGCATCGAACTCTTCCTCGGGGTCACGGCTGAACACAAAGTCGTGGTGCGCAAGGTGGTCATACGCCTTGTTCAGCCCCAGGTACAGCACGACGCCCGAGCACGCCGGCTCCGGGTCGCCAGCGCCGCGCAGGCCGCGTCGATCGTGCTCGCCCGACACCAGCTCGTGCTTGGTGCGCACCGCGTCCATGTTCGATACCACGCCGGCGAGCGAGACGAACTCGCCCTTATCGGTCTCGAGGCCCGTGACCTTGCCACCTTCCGTGGCGATACGGTTCACGCCGACGCCTGCGTGATACTCGACGCCCAGCTCCATGCCGAGCTTCACGAGCGCTTCGGGTACCGCGCGCGTCCCGCCGATGGGATACCACACGCCCTCGTTCACCTGCATCGATGCGATGCCACAGAGGATCGCGGGGCTGTTGTAGGGGTTGCTGCCGACGTACTGCGTGAAATGGTCCAGCATCTGCGCGACACGTTCATCGGGCGTGTACTTGCGGATGGTGCTCGCGACGCTCCGGCCCATGCGCATGCTCAGCACATCCGCCAGCGTCGAGGCCTGGAAGCTGTTGGACGGGTCGAACATGTCGCGCAGCCCACCGATGGGCTTCCAGAAATAAAACTCGTCGCTGATGCGGTGCAGCCGTTCGGTGTACTTGACGAACTCGGCATACCGCTGCGCGAGCTTCTCGCCGTGCCCGTTGCCAAAGGCGCGCAGGGTCTGCTGCATCTCTTCAACACGCTGGCGCAGGTCGAGGACGGAGCCCTTGCCGGGGTGCTCTGGCGTGCCGTCGAAGAAGCAGCGCCACTGCGGGTCGAGGTTGACGAGCGTGAGGTAGTCCTCGAGCTTTCGGCCGGCCTCTTCGAAGACGCGTCGCAGCACGCGTGGCACGGTGAGGATCGTGGGACCCATGTCGAAGCGGAACTTCTCACCGTGGGTGCCCTCGCCGTGCAGCACGGCCGCCTTGCCGCCCAGCCATGGGTTTTTTTCGAACACGCTGACGCGGTAGCCGCGTGCGGCGAGTGTCGCGGCGGCGGCAAGGCCGCCCAGGCCCGAGCCGATGACGCCGATGCGCGGCGGGTGGGGAGAGGTCGTTGTGGTCATCGTGGTGCGTCCGTCGGAGTGTGAGGGGTTGGGTTGTGGGAGGGTCGTTTCATGCGTCGCAGGCCGTTCAAAAGCTCGAAGCCCGCGATGAGTCGTTCGTGCCACGATGGGCCGTGGGCCATCTGCAGGTAGGCGTCGAATACGTCGGCGTCGCCTTTGGCTGTTGCATCGTAGTGCGGGCGGAACGTGCCTTTGCGGGTCGAGACGACTTTCATGCGGGTCATCTCGAGCAACCCCTCGGCCCCGCGCGTCGAGCCAAAGCCCGACTCGCCGCGCCCGCCGAACGCAAGCCGGGCATCGGCGGTGGGCACGATCAGATCATTGATCGTGACAAAGCCCGCATCGACGCGCTCGGCAAGCCGCTGCGCCTCTTCAACACTGCCAAAGATACTCGCGCCCAGCGCGTAAGGGCAACGCTCATCGACCGCGAGCATGTGTTCCACATCGATGCAGGGCACGACACACGCGAGTGGCGCGAACAAGTCGGCCTTGAGCAGCTCGTCGTGCTCGTGCAGGTCGGTGAGCAGAACCGGCTCGCCGCGCTGCGACAGCGTTATGCCGGTGAGCAGGCGTGCACCGTGCGCGAGCGCCTTGGCGATGAGCATGTCGCCTTGGTGGGCCGGCTCTGGCGCGATGGGCACATGGCCGATGGCCCGGACGTGATCGACGAGTTGCCGTGTGAACAGGTCAGCGACGGCTTTGTGTACCAGCACGCGGCGCGGCGCGATGCACGTCGCGCTGCCGTTGAGCCGAAGGCCGAACGACACGGCCTGCGCCGCCATCGCCACGTCGGCCGACCCCAGCACGACGAGCGTGTCGGCGCCCAGCACGACGGCGGGCTCGCGCAGGGTCGCGGCGACCGCGCGGGCCTTCGTCCGCGCCAGCGCCGCCGCGGCTTCGGCGGCGGGAC
>DAIOEG010000085.1:0-526 GCA_036746415.1 Phycisphaera sp.
AGGGCCTCGGCGAGATGATGGCCAAGGACCTCTGGGAAACCACCCTCAACCCCGACTCGCGCCGCCTGCTCCGCGTCGACATCACCGACGCCCTCGAGGCCGACCGCGTCATGGACGAACTCATGGGCAAAGACCCCGCCGCCCGTTTTCGTTTCATCATGGACCGCGCCGAAGACGCCGACGACCTCGATGTCTAGCCGACAGGTCGCTTCAGCGACCAGTCCAATCCACACCCGCCTAGTTCGCCACCACGTTCCCCACCGTGAAGATCGGCAGCAGCAACGCAATCGCAATGAACCCGATGATCACCCCCATCGACGCCGTCATCATCGGCTCAATCAGGCTCGTCGTGGTCTTCACCTGATCGTCAAACTCGATCTCCGTGAACTCGGCGATTTTGTTCATCGTCACGCCAAGCCGGCCCGACTTCTCCCCCGCATAAACCATCTGCGCAATCGAACGCGGAATCAGCGGACTCTCGAACATCCCCCAAAAGAAGAGTACTAGTGGTATTAAAATAGGCCAA
>DAIOEG010000085.1:536-8816 GCA_036746415.1 Phycisphaera sp.
CATCCAGGTCGGCCCACAAGTCGGCGTACCAGCGGTTGTCCGTCACCTCACGCACGATCGCCACCATGTCCAGCACCGGCACCCCCGCGTCGGTCATCGTCCCCATCGTCCGCATGGCCCGCGTGAGATAAAGCTTGCGAAATAGGTCGCCCAGCACCGGACAACTCAGCTTGAAACGATCGATCGCACGACAACCCCAATCCGTCCGACCCGCAAAACCGTACGCCGCCACCAGCAAGCCCACGCCCATCAACCACGCCCACCAATAGCCCGTCAACGCATCCGAAACCAGAATCAGCGCCTGCGTCGGGAGCGGCAACGCGGCACCCCGCTGCGCGAAGATCTGCGTGAACTTCGGCAACACAAACACCAGCAACCCCACCGTCACACACGTGATCATCACCAGCATGATCGCCGGGTACGTCAGCGCGTTCTTGATCTTCTTGGCCGTTTGCCGTTCTTTCGTGAGATAGCTGCTCACCCGCTCGAGCATGACCCCCATCGTGCCCGACATCTCTGATGCCGCGACCAGCGACGTCATCACCGGCGGAAACACTCTGGGATGCGCCTTGAGCGCCACCGACAGTTCCCCCCCGCCCTGCACATGCTCATGCACGTGCTTTAAAACCTCAGAAAACGCTTGCGACTCGCACTGGTCGGCGATGCATTCCAACGCCTCCGAGAGCGGAACCCCGGTATCGATCATCGCCGCAAGCTGGTGCGCGAACGCGATCACGTCATCCCGCCGGACACGGCCGGACGTGCGTCGCACCCGCGCCTGCTTGGCTTCGAGCTTCTGCTCATCGACCTGCTCCATCCCAACGAGGAACTTGCTCTCGGCCCGGAGCATCGCCCCCGCCTCGGCAGCGCTCGCGGCGCGCAGCAGCCCCGTCGTCAGCTCACCCCGCGCGTCCCGGGCTTTGTAGCGGTAGGTGGCCATGACGAAAACACCCTCAAGGTCAAACGCTTGTCGCGCGGAACAGCTCTTCCAGTGTGGTCAGCCCGGCCGCGACTTTGTCCAAGCCATCAAGCCGCAGCGGCGTGTACCCACCCCCCTGCGTCGCCGACTTGCGGACCTCCTGCAGCGTGCCGCCACGCGACACCACATCCAACAACTCGTCGTTGGGCACGAGCAACTCGAAGATGCCGATACGCCCGGCGTAGCCAGAGTTCCGGCACTTGGAGCAGCCAACCCCGTGGTACACCGTGCCCACCTCACGCACGCCGTCCGCCAGCTTGTGCAGCGCCCGCTTGGTCTGAGCGTTGAGCTCCATCGGCTCCTTGCAATGCGTGCAGATCTTCCGCACCAGCCGCTGCGCGAGCACCCCGCGGATCGCCGCCGCCACGAGGTAAGGCTCCACGCCGATGTTGAACAAACGCGTCACGGCCGACGGCGCGTCGTTGGTATGCAGCGTCGAAAGAACAAGATGGCCCGTCAGCGCCGCCTGCGTCGCGATCCGCCCCGTCTCCTGGTCGCGTATCTCGCCCACCATGATGATGTCCGGGTCCTGCCGCAGCAGCGCCCGCAAAGCGCCGGCAAACGTGAACCCAGCCTTGTCGTGCACCTGAAACTGATTTACACCGGGGATGTTCTGCTCGATGGGGTCCTCGACCGTGCACACGTTCACCGAATCGTCATTGATCTCGTTCAGCGCCGAGTAAAGCGTGGTCGACTTCCCCGAGCCCGTCGGCCCGGTGACGAGGAACACACCGTTGGGCTGATGCACCACCGAGCGGAACGTCTCGAGCATCTCGTACGCGAAGCCGAGCTTCTCAAGCCGCACCATCGCGTTGCGGTTGTCGATGATGCGCATCACCACCTTCTCCCCAAACTTGCCGGGGCAGGTGCTGATACGCAGGTCGATCTGCGATTTCTGGATACGGATCGTGATGCCGCCGTCCTGCGGAATCCGGCGTTCGGAGATGTCCATGCCCGCCATGATCTTGATGCGGGACACGACCGCGGGCTGCATCGAATGCGGCGGGCAAATCTTCTCATACATCCGCCCGTCCACACGGAACCGCACGCGAAGCTTGTTCTCGTCAGGCTCGATATGGATGTCGGAGGCCCCGTCCTTCACCGCCGAGTAGATCAGAAAGTTGACGAGCTTGATAATCGGCGAAGCGTCGGCGGAGTCGGCCGCGCTGCCGATGTCGAGGATTTCCTTTTCGACCACCGCCAGATCGGCCATCGCCGAATCATCCATCACCTCATCAATCACAAAGACGTTGCCGTCGGGCATGTACGCCGTAAGCGTCGCGTCGATGTCCTTGACGGTGGTGGCGACCACCTGCACGTTCTTGCCGGTCAGTCGCTCGATCTCTTCGATCACGAACACGTTCGCAGGCTCGTGCATCGCCACCGTCAGCTTGTTCTCGATGCAGAACAGCGGGAGCACCTTGTTTTTCTCAAGAAACTCGCGGGCCAGCAGCTCGATCACTTTCGGATCGACCAGCTTCGGCGAGACATTGGCAAACGGCACGCCGTAGGCCTCGGCCAGCGCCGCCATAACCTGCTCTTCGCTGACAAAGCCCATCTCGACCAGAACTTCGCCCAGCAGTTTGCGCAAGCCGGGCTGCTGCTTCTGGTACGCCAGGGCCGCGTCGATCTGCTCCTGCGTGACCAGGCCGGCGTCGAGCAGAAGGTCGCCGACGCGCAGCGGCGTCGCCGATCCGCTTCGACCCGCGGCTCGCTGGGGTGATACCCGCATGATCATCGCAAACTCCGGATCGCCGCATCGATGTCCCGGTGCGAGTCGAATCGCCCCATCAACCGGGTCAGCTTCAGCGCGTGCCGGATCGAATCCGGCGCCGCGGCCAGGCGCACCTGGCCGAGCTTCTCCGCACAGGCGTCCTGAAGCCACAGCAGCGTCTCATACCCACGCGAGTCGATGAACTCGACCGCTTCGAGATCCACCACGATGTCCCGCACCGCGCCGGCAAGGCGCTCAAGCACCGCGACACGGAACATCTCGGCGTTGTCGTCGCCCGAGAACTCCCCACGAAGGGTGATCACGCTCATCTGGTCGTAGTCTTCGTGGGTAAGTTTCATGCAGCGACTCCCGCCTTCCACAGGGGATATCGTCACGGAACACCCCGCGCTGCAGTCGCGTCGTTTTCGGACCGCGCCACAACACCGCGTTTCAGGCCGTCTTCTTCAGCCGCTCGTGACGCTCGATCAGGACATGGAACGGCGCGAAGTCCATCGTCACGAACGCTTCGGCAAGCTCGGGGTCGAACTGTGCGCCCGCACAACGGCGAATCTCCGCGAGCACATCGTCGAGGTTGAGCGCGCGGCGATAGGTGCGGTGCGACGACATCGCATCGAACGCATCCGCGAGGCCGATCAGTCGGCCGAAGATCGGGATGTCCTCACCCGCCAGGCCATGCGGATAGCCTCGCCCGTCGTAGCGCTCGTGGTGGTAGAGCACACCGGGTACAAGGTCTTGCATCTGTCGGATGTCCTTGATGATCTTCGCCCCGATCGCGGGATGCAGCTTGATCATCGCGAACTCTTCGTCGGTCAGCCGGCCTGGTTTGCAGAGCACCGCCTCGGGCACGCCGATCTTGCCCACGTCGTGCACCAGGCCCGCGAGATACACCCGCTCGCAGGCCGCGGCGTCGAGTCCGACTTTCTGAGCCAGGGTCTGCGCGAGCCAGGCCACCCGCTCGGAGTGACCGTGGGTGTAGCTGTCCTTGGCGTCGATCGCGGCGGTCAGCGCGTGGAGCACGCCGAGGAACATGTTCTGCGCCTCGCCGTAGAGCATGTGGTTTTCGAGATAGATCGCCAGCGAGCCGGCAAATGACTCACAGAGTTTTGCGTCGATCGAGGAGAGCATCACGCCGTCGAGGCGATCACCGCCGAACATCACGCCGAGAACCCGGCCTTCCACCATCAGCGGGATCGCGAGCAGGTTCTGCCCCAGCGCTTCGATGCCCGCAATGGCCAGCGTACGGCTGTCGTCGATGATCATCGGCACCGGGTTGGCCGTGAGCTTCTCGACCAGAGCGTCCGCCGCGGCACGCACAGACGCTTCGTCAATGGGGTTGGCGGCCACCACGATCGATGCTTCGTTGACATCGTCGAGCCGCTCGTCGCGTCCCAGGCAAAACGCAACCCACGAGAAGCCGACCACCTGATGCAGCTCTTCGCAAGCGTCCCGCAGCACATTGAGTGCCGACTCATTGACCCGCAGGCTGGTGGACATGCGGTACAGCAGCGACAGTTCTTCGTACGTGTCCGCGAGTTCCAGCGACAGCCCTTGCAGCTCATTGTGCCGACGACCCAGCGTGCCGCCGTCCTCGCACATCCAGCGCAGCGTCATCGCCAGCCGCCCCGCTTCCGGCCGGGACACCAACGTCTCGGCCGCCAGTTGCTGCGCCGCCAGGCGATCGAGACCCGCCCGGTCGCAAGCCGCGGCGAACTGTTCGCTCTCCAGCGCATCGGGCGTCAAGAGCAAAGCGGTGTACAGGCGCTCCGAGTCGGCGCTGGGGGTTCGCTGCGTCAAGCCATCGGGCAGGGCAACAACCATTACCCCCGGGGTCAGCTCGATCGGCATGCCGGTACGGAGCGACTCGCTCACCTGCGTCCACTGCCGACGCAGCGCATCACGAAACGGCCCACTCTGGATGATCGCCTGAGCAACCAAGCCGGCCTGATTCACCATCCGCGCGTACCCGTCGCGACGTACCCGCACCAGCGGGATCCGCAGCGCGTCGAGGCGCTCGTGGAGTTCCCGATCAAAGGCGGCCGAGGCGGGATGGTTTAGCGTGGTGACCAAAATTTTCCTATCGGGGCAGGTCGTGTCGTTATGCCGCGGCATCGATGGACGCAGCGTCGTCGCTTCGCGTGGCGGAACTTGCGAGAAGTTCCTGGACACGGCTTAGCACTTCACGTGGGCTGAAAGGCTTGCTCAGCACGTCGGCGATGCGCGCCTGACGCACTTCGATGGGGTCCAGTCGGAACCCGCGTGCCGTCAACATCAACGCAGGGATCGACTTGAGCTGGTCGTCCTGGCGCAACGCCGCGCAGAGTTCCACGCCGTTCATTCGGGGCATCTGATAGTCGGTGATAATCAGGTTCGGGCGGTGCTGACGCGCCAACTCAAGGCCTTCCACGCCGTCCTCGGCGGTCAGCACGGTGTAGCCCGCGTTGCGCAGCTTCAGCGAAACCACATGCAGGATGTGCGATTCGTCGTCGCAGACCAGGATCAAAGGTTGTTCGGCCACTCGGTAGCTCCTCACGCTTCAGGCAAACCCTTAGTTATTGTCGGCGATCGGGATGGTGTAGATGAATGTGCTGCCCACACCAACCTTACTTTTGACTTCGATCCGGCCGCCGTGCACGGTCTCGATCACATGCTTCACCAAGTTCAAGCCCAGGCCAGTCCCTTTGGCGACCTTGTTATTGGACTGCACGCGGAAGAACTTCTGGAACAGCTGCGGCAGATCGGCTTCGGGGATGCCAACGCCCGAGTCCTTCACCGACACCGAGACGGTCTGGTCGTGTTCATCCACGTCGATCCACACATCCACCGCCCCGCCATCGGGCGTGTACTTGACCGCGTTGGAGATGAGGTTCATCGTGGCCTGGTAGATCATGTCCCGGTCGGCGAACACCTCGAAACTCGCGGGATACGGCTTCTCGGTCAGCTTGATCGACTTCTCGGCTGCCTGCGGCCGAAGCACCTCAACACACTCGCTGACCAGCATCGGGAACGACACCGGCTCGCGATGGACTTTCACCACGCCCGACTCGATGCGGCTGATCGAAAGGATGTTGTCAATCAAACGCTGGAGCCGATTCGTCTCGTTCTGCACGATGTCGTAGAACTCTGATCGTGTTTCTTCATCGTGCGCCTCACCATCGATCAGCATCTCGATGTACGCCTTGATGGAGCTCAACGGCGTCCGCAGTTCATGGGACACCTTGGAGACAAAGTCAGACTTCATCTCCGCAATTTCCTTGTCTTTGGTGATGTCGCGGAGGACGGTGACAACGCCGGTGGACGCCGACTTCTCGCTGGCCTCGCCGCCGACGCAGGTGGTCGTCACCTGGTAGGTCGCGTGTTCGCGGAGCTTGTGCTCGACGCTGCGGCGCATGGTCGGGCCGGCGTCGCGGGTGTCCTTGATGAGCTTGATCAGTCGGACGTCCGTCAGGATTTCGTCGAGCGGTCGCCGGATGGCTTGCTCGAGCTCGAAGCTGAGGGCGCGGGCGGCGGCGCCGTTGGCCAGCGTCACTTCGTTGAATGCGTCGGTGACCACCACGCCGTCGGAGATCGCGTTGAGGATGGCTTCGAGGTTGCGTCGTTCGGCTTCGCTGACGCGGGAGGTGAGTTCGAGTTCGCGCCGACGGCGGTTCAGACCGGCGATCTCCTGATGGAGTTGCCGGACAGTCTGCGACATCGCGCGGGCGGCCTGGTCAAGCCCCGCGCCGAGTCGTGGCGGCGCCATCTGGGCTTCTCCTTCGGCCTGTGCGACCGTGCGGGCAAAGTTGTTGAGCGAGGCCACGTCGCGACGAATCTGTCGGCCGGGCACCAGGACGCAGGCCGCCGAGATGACGCCCAGAGCGGCGGACCCGCCGGCGATGACGAGCCACGCTGTCTGCGGCAGTGGTGTCAACCAAGACGCGACGCCGCCCGCCAAACCCGCAGCACCCAGGGCGGTGGTGCATCCCAGAATCCAAGCGCTCTTCGCATGCGTCGTCACGTTTGCCTCGCAAGCATCGGCGGAAGTCGCCGTGGGTGTCCCTGGTTGGATCGGTCAGTTCACGTCCACGCCGGCCTGGGTCTCGATGGCGGAGCCTTGCTTCGCGTCGGCGTCGGGCCGCAGGGCGGCGAGGAGTCGCTTAGCGCGGGAGTCGTCGGGGTTGCGCTCGAGCGCCTGCTCGAATGCGCGGATGGCGGCGGCTGATTTGCCGGCCTGCTGCAGCGCCAGGCCCCGCATCAGCAGCGGCATCGTGTCGTGAGGCACGAGCTTCGCCGCGTGGTCGTAAAGCCGAAGCGCATCGGCCAATCGCTCTCGCTTCTGCCAGACCATGCCAGCCATCAGGTAGCCCTCGTGTCGGTTCGGCGCAAGCTCCATGACTTTGTTCGCGGCGATCAGGGTGCCGCCGAGGTCTTCGAGCCGCCACGAGAGTTCGCCGAGTTTGATCCAGTCGCTGGCGCGGTCGCGCTCGACGTTGGTGAGGTCGATGCATGTCTGCCTGGCGTCGGCGATGCGGCCGGCCTCGAGCTGCGCCGACGCGAGGCGGCGCATCAGGTCGGTGCGGTTCTTGTAGTCGTGCTTGCCGAGCAGCTCGGCCAAGACTTCGGCAGCACCTTCGGGGTCGCCGGCGAGCAGCAGCGTCCGCGCGAGCTCTTCACGGATGATCGGGTCGTCCGGCGCGAGCACGGCGGCGTTGCGGTAGTACGCCACCGCCGTCTCGGGCTCACCCTTGAGGCCGTACACATGGCCGAGCGTGACGCGGATAGCCGCGTTGCTGTCGAAGTAGTTCAAGCGTGACTCAAGTTCGGTGACCGCTTCGTCGTACCGGCCCAGGGTGATGAGCGTTTCGGCGACGGCGAGAAGCCGCGCGGCGTTGTCGGGCTGGATACGGTGGGCCGCCTGGTAGCGTTCGAGCGCTTCGGCGTGTTTCTGCCAGCGTTGGAGCACGACGCCCTGGTAGTAGTACGGCTCGGGGTCCTTGAAGGCGAAGCGGGCCTGCTGCTCGGGCGTCAGTTCGGCATCGGTCGGCGGGGTCTGGAGCAGGATCGCACGGGCGAACAGCTTGAAGGCGTACTCCAGCTCGCCCTTCTCGAGCGCGATGCGGCCGGCGAGCGTGAACAGCTTGGGGTTGTTCGGATCGACGCGCGCGGCGTCGTTGACGGTTTTGTTCGCCTGTTCGATTTGGCCGGAGGAGAACTGGTTCTGGGCGGTCTCGAGCATCACGTGCGAACGAAGGTCCTGCCAGCGCGATTCCGCGGCGGCCTTGTTCTTCTCGTGCTGGCTCTTGGCGGCACAACCCGTCAGGCTGCCGGCGGCGGCGAGCGTGGCGGCGAGGAGAACCGCGGTGGTGTGACGACGGACGTTGGGCAAGGTGTGGCGGGTCATGCGGGGTCTCTCGAGGGCATCGCGTCGTGGCGAAGCGGTGAATCAAAGCCCGGGTCGGCGGTGGGCCGACCCGGGCGATGCAGGCGGGATTATCGGTTGCTGTTGGTCTCGACTTCGGACATCAGCTGCTCGTAGTAGTTGAAGACCGGGTCCTGCTCGGTGCTTTGGGCGTCGAGCGTCGGCTCGTTG
>DAIOEG010000086.1:0-8783 GCA_036746415.1 Phycisphaera sp.
AGGGATGTGCGTGGCGAGGCCTTTGGCGGCCTGTACAGCGGTGATGGCGGCGGTCGTCGTGGTCTTGCCGTGGTCGATGTGCCCAATGGTGCCAACGTTCACGTGGGGCTTTGTCCGCTCGAATACACCCTTTGCCATGGTTCAGAACCTCCGATGTCACTTTGTTTTGACTTTGATGAAGAACTTTGAGCTGATGCCCCGAGGCATCAGGCGGTAGTCAGGTTCAAAATTCTTGATCCAACAATCCACTGCATGGAACACAACGATCTTATGCCGCCAAAGCCACCCAGGGGACTCGAACCCCCGACCTCACCCTTACCAAGGGTGTGCTCTACCAACTGAGCTAGGGTGGCGTGTCTGCCGCTGAATGTCTACCGAGGCGGCTCGGCGAGCAAGCACGGTCCCGGGTTGGTCGGGCCGAGGACTGTATCAGAAAAAAACCCGCGTGCCACGGATTGACAAGGGGCGTCGGATCGGCGGTTCACACCGACACGCGCCCCTGCAGCCGCAAGCCGCGTTACCCGTCGAAAAGCCCTTGGACCAACAACGGGGCCGTGAACGCCAAAAGCCCTCACGACAAGCGGAACAGCGTATCGCGGGGTTGACTCGTCGTCAACCGCCGACCACGCCACGGTCGACGGCCGAGCATCCCGAGGTTGCTTCAAACGCCGCCAGCGATCCCGGGTAAGATTGAGTGGACATTGCAGTGACCGATAAATCCATCCAACCTGATCTTTCTTCAACGGTTCACGACCGCGTGGCAGCGGTCATCGACCGCCTCCGGCCGCTCATCCAGGACGACGGTGGGGACGTCGAACTCGTGGGAATCACGGGGAAAGGCGTCGCGCAGATCCGGCTACATGGGGCCTGCGTGGGCTGTCCATCGAGCTCGATGACGCTGCACATGGGCATTGAACGCACGGTCCGAGAAAAAGTGCCCGAGATTCAGGGCGTCGAACAGGTCCACTGATTCGCCGATACTTCGGTGTACCCCGGAATCGGGTTCCGCACACGCGGGCTGGCTTCGGGGCAAGGACACGAACCCCCACAGGCCATGTTGCCAGGGGGAACGGGAGGTACGGATGCTTGCTCTCACCCGTCGCGTCGGCGAAGTCGTCGTCATCGGCGACCCCAAAAACCCGCTTGGTCTGATCCGCGTCGTCGATATCCACGGCGACAAGGTCCGCCTCGCCTTCGACTTCCCACGCGATGTCCCGGTCAACCGCAAAGAACTCGCCGATCAAAAACGCGACGACGAGGCCAAGGCCGGCGAAGACCCAAACCACTCCAAGCCCGGCTCATGACCTGCATCACCCGTTGGCCTAACGTGTCGTGACCCACGATGGAACACGTCAAAAGCCATGCTGATGACTCGATGCGCTGCCCCGCTTGTCGGCAGTGGATGCAGTCGGGCTGCGTGGCGATCTCTCAAGGCGTCCTGTGGATGCGCAACGCCGACGCGGCCAGCGTCCCCTTCTCCGAATCCGTCCCGGGCACCAACGCGTTGACACGGGCGAACCGTCTGCCCGCGTGGCGTTGTCAGGCCTGCGAGCTGATGCTATTCCGGTTCGGCCGAGAGGTTCATAAGGAACGCGACCGCGCCAAACTCGCCACGGGCTCCACCGACGCGTCGCCATGAGCATGCTCGTGCATGCGATGAGCACGCGCCGCGTTTTAATGTGTCGTCGCCCGCCCCGGCCCGCCACGATCAAGCGCGATGCTTGAACGCATCACGCGACGCCCAAAAGTCACGACAAACAAAGCGGAGAGGGTGGGATTCGAACCCACGGTACCCTGACGGGCACACCGGTTTTCGAAACCGGCTCCTTCAGCCGCTCGGACACCTCTCCAGAGTGGCGGAGGGGCAGCATACCGCAATCACGCCCAACCGGCCAGCACACTCACACCACTCGATATCATCCCGCCATGAGCAGCACGGAACAGACACCCGCACCCTTCACCCCAGGCACCCGCGTCCGCGTCACCCAGCAGGTCCAGCACAAGGGGTGGACCGCCAGCGTCGAAGGCGTCGTCAAAGCACACCAGCAACGCAAGACCGGCTCGTGGTTCGCGCACGCCAAGGATGACAAGCTCTGGCTCGACCGACTCACCATCGTCAAAGACGACGGCGAGCAAGTCATGGTCAACCTCGATGGCAACGCCCGCGTCGATGTGCTCCCCGCGTAAGCAAAGCCAAGCCGAGCCCGCGCATGGCGTACGAGCAGTTCGACCCACAAGACCGCATCCTCCGAGACGAGCTGGCCGTTGAACGCACCCGGCTGGCCAACGAGCGCACGCTGCTGGCGTACGTGCGGACCGCGATCATGCTGCTGGCAACGGGCGTGACGCTGCTGACGGTGTTTGAGAACGGGGTGCTGAGCGTGGCAACAGCGGCGGGCACGATCGGCATCGGCTGCGTGGTGCTGGCCGTGGGAGTGGGGCGGTGTGTCCGCGTACAAAAGTCGCTGCGACGCGCAGCATCCACGAAAGGCCATTCATGAATCAGCCACCTCCCATGGAAGTCTCCGTCGTCACCGCCGCGGACTGGCAGCGCAGCGACGCCGCCCTGCTGCTCGACGTGCGCACGCCCGCCGAGGTGGCCACCGCCTGCATCGAGAGCGCACTGCTAATCCCGATGCAGGAGATCGCGCAGCGCGTGAGCGAGCTCGAACCGTACCGCGATGACGCTCGGCCGATCGTCGTGTTCTGCCACCACGGCATGCGGTCGCTGCGCGTCACGGCGTTTCTGCGGGAGCAGGGCTTTGCGCAGGCCGTGTCGATGGCGGGCGGGATCGACGCGTGGTCGCTCGCGGTGGACCCGGCCGTCGCAAGGTATTGATCATGGCAAGCGTCAGCACGCGACGCGCAGTGCCGCGTTACGCTGTCCATGACCTGACATGGGAGGCGTGATGGCACTGGTGGATTGGCGAGAGTTGCACGGGGATGCGCTGCGGGGCAAGCGCTGCGTCGTCACCGGCGGGGCGGGCTTCATCGGCTCGCACCTGGTCGAGGCGCTGCTCGTGCTGGGCGCAGAGGTCGTCGTGCTCGACGACATGAGCGGCGGGGCACGCGACAACGTCGAAGCAGCCATCCACGCCGCAAGCGCCCACGCGAACGTTCACGCATCAGCGGTCCGCGTCGTCGAAGGAACAATTGAAGACCCCGTGCTGTGCACCTCAGCGATCTCTGACGCGCAGCTCGTGTTCCACCAGGCCGCGTGGGGCAGCGTGCCACGCAGCGTCGCCATGCCCGATCGGTACCACGCGATCAACGTCACAGGGACGTTCAACGTGCTCGAGGCCGCGCGCTCCGCGGGGGTGGCCCGCGTGGTCTTCGCCGCAAGCTCGTCCGCATACGGCGATACGCCCAACCTGCCCAAGGTCGAGTCGATGCCCGTCTCGCCCCGCAGCCCCTACGCAGCCAACAAGGTGGCGTGCGAAGCGATGATGAAGGCGTGGGCGTGTTCGTACGGACCCACCTCGTCAGGCGCCGGGCTCGACACGGTCTCGCTGCGCTACTTCAACATCTTCGGCCCACGGCAGAACGCCAACTCGGCCTACGCGGCCGTCATCGCCGCCTTCGCCAAAGCACTGCTCGCCGGCGAACGCCCCGCGGTCTACGGCGACGGCGAACAGTCACGCGACTTCACCTTCGTCGATAACGCCGTCCACGCCAACCTCTGCGCCGCCGCCACGCCCGGCCCGCTCCAAGGCGCGGTGCTCAACGTCGCCTGCGCCCAGCGCATCAGCGTCAACGACCTCGCATCCGCCATGGCAACCATGCTCGATCGGCCAACGCTCACGCCGCTACACCACCCCGACAGGGCCGGCGACGTGCGACACTCGCTCGCGGATGTGTCGCTGGCGGAACAGCTGATCGGGTACCGGCCGCAGGTCGCGTTCGAACAAGGACTGGCCCGGACGGTGCAGTGGTATCAGGACACGCTGGCGTGAGGCCCACGCGCCGCCCACACGCATGAATCGCAATACGCGACTCAACATTCTCTTGCGGGCAGACGCTCCGGGGCGTTAGCATCGTCGCATGGCGGCCTCAAGCTCTGTCGAAACACCCACGGCCCGAAGCTACGAGCCGCCCAAGGCGATCCAGTTCAGCGTCTTCCTCGACAACCGTGTCGGCCGGCTGATGGACCTACTCGAAGTCTTCCAGGGGCAAGAGCACGTTACCCTCGCCGCACTCTCCATCGTTGACTCCACCGACCACGCCGTCGTCCGCTTGCTCACCTCACGCAGCGACCTCGCACGACGCCTGCTCAACCGAAACGAACACTGCTTCAGTGAGGTCGATGTCGTCGTCGTCGAGCTGCCCGAGACCGACGGCCTGCTCAGCGTTTGCGAGTGCCTGATGCACGCCGAGCTCAACATCCACTACGCCTACCCCCTGCTCGTCCGGCCACGCGGCGTCGCCGCCGTCGCGCTCCACACCGACGACATCACCCTCGCAGGCCAACTCCTCCGAAGACACGGCTTCTACCTGCTCGCCGAAAACGACCTGGGCCAAAACGCCTCCGGTGGAGCGCCCGAACTCGGCGACGAGCCCTATGGCCTGTGACGCCCGCACCACCACGCCTTAGCGCGACTCCAACACCTCAATCTCCAATCGCCCCAACATCGGCGCAAGGTCCATCAGATCATTCATCGGTGACGCCCGATCAAGCGACGCCACCCGCAGCGCAACATGCGTCGCATCAAACGCGACCGCCGCATCCAGCGTGGGGTCCAGATCCACCCACCGGCTTTTCATCGGGCCGTGCTCGCCGTCCGGGTCCAGATACGCCTGCGTCCAAAGGTGGTACCCGAAGATGTCACGCTTGCCTAAAAACGCGTCTGCATACACCAGCCCACTCACACACCGCGACGGGATGCCCTGCGCCCGAAGCAGCGCTGCCAAGAGCACCGCGTGCTCCGTGCAATCGCCCTGCGCGGTCCGCGCCACATCGCCCGCGCTCGCAAAACCCACCGACAAATCCTTGGTCTCCACGAACCCATACACAAACCGGCGCAGCAGCTCCGCGTCCTGATAAGGCTCGCGCAGCATCTTCGTCCGTAGCGCCCGGTCACGCAGCGCACGCACCGCCTCGTCCTCATGATCGATCAGCACCGACGACGCGAGATAGCCAACACGCGCTTCATCTTCCAACACCTCACCCTCCGCCTCGCTGTCCAGATCGACCACCACTTCGTACACATCTGCATCCGCGGCAGCCGTCACCGACTGCACCGGCGTTGCGGGCAACGCCGCAGCCGCGCCACGCACCAACACACGCATGAACCGCGCAGACCTCGGCCGATCAATCGCCTCGCCCACCGGCGCAATCAGCGTCCCCGCCATCACCTCCGCCGGCTCAAACGGGCTCTTCGCCAACTGCTCGTCCGCCTCCACGATCGTGATCGTCATCCCCGGCATCAGCGACAGCGTCGCTCGCAGCGTCTGCCCACGGTCATCCACATACTCACGCATCGACACCCCCGGCAGGATCGATACCGACGCGTCCCACACCACCGCGGGCACCGTCTTGCCAAGCACTTCCACGTTCTCCCGGCCCACCACCTTCATCGTCGTCGCAAACGGCACCGGCCCGTTGAGCGGGTCCAACGACCAGACCTCCAACGACTCCGCACCCTGCGCCAACTGCTCGGCCACATAACGCGACAGCGCAGCTGGCGGCATCCACGCCCGCTCGCCGCGCGGCACCGTCTGCGTCGAGCTCCGGCCGCCCTGCTCCGAGGTCACCACCGTGACTTCCTTCTCAAACCGCATCGAGGTCACGATCGGCGTGCCGCCCATGTTCAGCGACGCCCGCGCCTCGATCGGCTCGCCGCCGGGCGTCTCCGTCTGCACCGTTTCCACCTTGATCTCAAGCGCCGCCTCGCCCCGCTTGAGCGTCATGGTCATCAGCGTTTCACTCACCACGTTCCCGCGCTCGTCCACGCGCTCCAGCTCGCGCATCGAGCCGACGCGCTGACCTTCGAGCTGCACAACAAACCACTTGGCCGAGTCTGCGTCCGCAGCCGCACGCGCTCCGACCGCAATGCCCAGCAGCCACACACACGCGGCCGCACAGGCAGTGAAACCACGCAAGCCCTTCACGGTGTTGAACACGTTTGAACCTCCTGACGTTGTTGCATCGCCAAGCGCACCTGATCGCGCAGCGACGCGATCTGCTCTGCCGGATACAGCGCAAACGACCAGTCCCGCCGAGTCGCCACCGCCGCGTTGCGGACGCCCAGCTGCGCCTGCTCCACATCGCGCTGCGCCGACTCCATCATCGCCGGCTCTGCTGCGCACAACTCCGCATTGATCGCGTGCACCCGCGCAAACTGCGCCGCCCGCCGTGCGCGGTCGCGGTCATCGTGCATCGTGCGCAGCAGCTCCTGCTTCTCCCGCGCTAACGCAGCAAGGCCCGCGTCCAGCCGACCCGCCGCACGGTCCACGTTGCTTTGAAGCCAGTGCCGATACCACACCGACTTCGCCCAATCCTCTCGGCTCGCCACCGGCACATCCATCGGCAAGCGCACGTCCGCCGTCGTGAGCAACTTCGGCGACAACTTGACTGCCAGCCACGCCTCACACCAGCGCTGGGTCACACGGTCATACGAATACCCACCCGTGCCGTGCACAAATCCCGCGGAGTCATCACCCATCCGCAGCATCGCCGTCATCAGCAGCGCACGCGGCGCAAGGCGCGCATCGCCATGCACACCCTCCTCGTTCAGAACCGCAAGGTCGATCGGCTCGCCGCTTGCTTTCACGAGCATCGGCATGCTGTCGCTGATGTCCGCGAACACCTTCTGCCTCGCCGCGCTCCACGGCAGCCACCACATCGGCAGCTCGATGCGCTCACGCTCGACCCGCATCGCCGTCATCCCCGCGTCAGGAAACGCCGACACCGCGTCGTTGTATGCACGCACCGCAACAGGCGCTTCGCGCACCAACCGCTCGATCAAACCCCGGTTGCCACGTTCACTCAGAAGCGTCGAGCCGTACACCAAGCGCTGATTGACCCACTCTCCGACCCAAGGTGAAAGCAGAGCCCACAGGACCGCGTGCATCTGCTGCGCCAGCGTCGAGCTTGGCCCGTGCGACGCTTCAAACGCGGCGATGAGAGTTGAGAGGTCAGCGCTGCACCAAGACGATGCTGAACGCAGTTGAGCAACAACGCCAGCCGTGTCCACCGCCGGCTGCGACGCGATCGGCACGCCCTCGACGATCGGCGCGAGCTCCACGCTCCGCATGCCCACCTGCTTGCCGTTGCGTGTCGGCAAGTCGATGCGTAGCGGGTGATACACGTCCTGATCCACCACGATGTGCCCACCGCGATCGCCCGCCACCGCGTCCACCGCGAGGTACTTCGCAAGGATCCCGGGGTGCCAGAGCGTCGCCTGATGCCCGGTCCACAGCAACTGCCCCCGCGTCGCCACGGGCCAATCATGCGGCGCGGGATCGGTGCGCAACGTCACCACTCTCAGTGCTTCCCGTTGCAACAGGACGACACCATCGACAACGAAAGCTCGGGGTGCTTTGCGATCTCCTGCTCCCACACCTGCCGGTAGTGGCCAAGCCGGACTTCCGCGTCGTCCAACGGCCCGCCGAACGACCGGTTGGGGTCGTTGTAGATCAGCCGGATCGGCACCTCGCGCACCTTCAGCCCCGCCGCCGCCGCCTGCACCCAGAACTGCAGCGGGATCGCATACCCATCGACGTTGAGGTCCAGCCGGTCCAGCGCGCTCACGCGGTACGCCTTGAACCCGCAGAACGCATCGGTGATGCGCAGGCCCCGGTGGCCCAGCTGCTCATTGACCCACTTCGTCACCGTCTGGTTGATCCGCCGACGGTCGGCGGGCGGCAGGCCTTCTGCATTGCGCATCGATTCATCATTGAAATAACGCGACCCCGAGATCACGTCCGCATCATTGCGCAGGATCGCCTGCTTAAACTCGGGCAACGCGCGCGGCTCGTGCTGCTCATCGCAGTCCATCGTGATCAGCCAGTCGTACCCGTACGACTTGGCCCAGCGAAACGCGGCGCGGATCGCGCTGCCGTACCCAAGGTTCTTCTTGTGACGGATCACATCCACAGGCAAACGGCCGAGCATGCAGGACGTCGCATCATTCGAGCCGTCGTCGATCACGAGCACATCACTCCCGCCGCAGTCGGCGTAGCAAGCGATCTCCGCAACCACCTTCTCGACGTAACGCTCTTCGTTGTAAACAGGCACAGCCACGAGGGTCCGCATCGAATGACTCCCAACTGGGCAGACGTGTCAAGACTCCGGTCAGCGTAGGTCGCTCGCCGCCGAGGGTCCATCCTTGCCCATGACACAACGGAACAGGGTCACGAGTTGTTCCAGCGACAACTGCTCCGGCCGATCGGTGGCCGACACGCCCGCCGGCCAGTCGCGGTCTCGCCCCAGCACCGAGCCGATCTGCTTGCGACGCTGCCCAAATACCCGGTGCACAAACGCGTTGAACCCCGCCACGTCCTCCACCGCCGCCCGCTCCCGACGCGCCATCGCCACCACCGCCGAACTCACCTTTGGTACCGGCCAAAAACAACCCGGCCCCAGCACACCGACGACCCGCGATGCATACAACACCTGCAACACGATCCCAAGCGGCCCGTAGTCCTTCCCGCCAGGCCCGGCCGTCAGACGCTCCGCCACCTCCTTCTGCACCATCACCACCGCCCCGGTCATCTCACCCGCCCCCTTGGGCAACAACGCGAGATTCACCAGCAAGGGCGAGGCGATGTGATACGGCAGGTTC
>DAIOEG010000087.1:0-8694 GCA_036746415.1 Phycisphaera sp.
TTCACGATTTTGCCGTGCGAACTCGACGATGAGGATGGCGTTCTTCGCGCCAAGCCCGATGAGCAGCACCAGGCCGATCTGCGTGAACAGGTTGTTGTCCATGCCCCGGTACTGAAGGAACAGCACCGCGCCCAGCACGACCAGCGGCACGCTGAGCACGACGGCGAGCGGCGTGATGAAGCTCTCGTACTGTGCAGCAAGGATCAGGTAGACGACCAGCACCGCAAAGGCGAAGGCGTACAGCCCCGCGTTGCCCACGAGCTTCTCCTGATAGCTCAACGTCGACCACGCGTAGCCCATGTTGCCTGCGGGCAAGGTTGACTCGGCGACTTGCTCCATGACGGCGAGCGCATCGCCCGAGCTCGTGCCGGGCCTGGGGAAGCCGAGGATCTGGGCCGAGGGGTAGAGGTTGTAGCGGGTGATCTTGTCGGGGCCGAAGCTGGGTTGCACGGTCAGCAGTGAGGACACGGGGACGCGGTTACCCTGGTTGTTGGGGACTTCGAGTCTGGTGATGTCCTGCTCGGTGAGTCGGAACATGCTGTCGGCTTGGAGGTTGACCTGGAAGGTGCTGTTGAAGAGGTTGAAGTCGTTGACGTAGGCGGAGCCGAGCATGGTTTGGAGTGTTTGAAACAGCTCGTTCATGGACACGCCGAAGCGCATGGCTTTCTCGCGGTCGATGTCCAGTTCGAGCATGGGCACGCCGGGCCGGAAGGTGGGGAACGCGGCGGCGATGGCGGGCTGGCCGTTGGCGGCTGCGAGGACGGCCCCGACGCTCTGCATGAGTTGCTCCGGGCCTGCGCCTTGGTCGAGGAGTCGCAGGTCAAAGCCGCTGGCGGAGCCCAGGCCGTTGATGGGCGGGAGGGAGAACGCGGTGAGCCGCGCCTCCTGGATGGGTGCGGTGCGTTGGTTGATGTCATTGAGGATGGCGGCGACGTCTCTTCCCTTGGAGTAACGCTCTTCCCACGGTTCGAGGACGACCCACGCGTTGCCGTAACTTGTGGATTGCCCGTCGATGAGACTGAAGCCCGAGAGGGTGGTGACGTCGCGCACGCCGTCGATGTCGGCGATGAGCTGCTGGACGCGGGCCATGACGTGGTTGGTGCGTTCGAGAGAAGCGCCGGGCGGGAGCTGCGCACTGACGACGACGAAGCCCTGGTCTTCATCGGGGACAAAGCCGACGGGCACCTTGCTCATCACGTATCCGGTGAGCACGAGCACGCCGATGAACAGCAGGGCGGTGACCGGCCACGCACGGCCCGTGAGTCTGGCGAGCGCGGCGTAGGCGCTGGTGAGCTTGTCGAAGGCGGCGTTGAACGCGCGGGCGGGTGCGCCCAGTGTTCTGGCAAGGCCCGTGGGCTGATGGTGCGGGTCGTGCTTTTTCAAGAGCAAGGCACACAGCGCGGGCGTGAGTGTCAGGGCGCAGACGGCGCTGAAGAACGTCGCGGCGGCGATGGTGAGCGCGAACTGGCGGAACATCGTGCCCGAGATGCCCGGCAGGCCGGCGGTGGGCAGGAACACGCTCATGAGCACGAGGGTGATGGCGGCGACGGCCCCGGTGATCTGGTTCATCGACAGCCCCGTGGCATCGCGCGCATTTTTGATGGCGGGGTCGAGGAGGTTGCGCTCGACGTTCTCGACGACCACGATGGCGTCGTCGACGACGATACCGATGGCGAGCACGAGGCCGAACAGCGTGAGCATGTTGACGGTGAAGCCCAGCAGGTACATGACGATGAAAGCGCCGATGAGCGAGACGGGGATGGTGATGAGGGGGATGAGGGTGCTGCGCCAGCTCTGGAGGAAGATGAGCACGACGATGGCGACGAGGATGAACGCTTCGTAGAGCGTCTTGGTGACCTCGTGTTGCGCTGCGCGGATGAAGTCGGAGGGGTCGTAGAAGAACTTTGCTTCGATGCCCTCCGGGAGGCGTTTGGAGAGCTCCTCCAGTTTGTTCGAGATGCCTTGGGCGGACTCTGTGAGGTTCGCGCCAGGGAGTTGGTAGATAGGCATGACGGCGGCGGGGTTGCCGTTGAAGGTGGCTTGTGTGCTGTAGTCGCGTGCGCCGAGTTCGACCCTTCCAAGCTCGCCGAGGCGGACGATGCCGACGCCGTCGGGGCTGGTCTTGACGATGATGTCGCTGAACTGCTCGGGGGTGCTGAGTCGGCCCAGGGTGGTGAGCGGGAGCTCGATCTGCGTGCCTGCGGGTGCGGGGCTTCGCCCGATGGCGCCAGCGGCGACCTGTACGTTTTGTTCACGGATGGCGCTTACGACTTGCTGGATGGAGATGTTGCGTGTCTTGAGCCGGTCGGGGTCGAGCCAGATGCGCATGCCGTAGTCTTTGGCCGGGAGGATGAGTTGCCCGCCGACGCCCTCGAGGCGTGCGAACTCGTCGCGCCAGTTGATATTGGCGTAGTTGGCGAGGTAGAGGTCGTCGATGCCGGGGTCGTTGCTGTAGAGCGTGACGACGCCGACGAGCGCGGTGCTTTGTTTGCGGGTGGTGACGCCGAGCCGCCGGACTTCTTCGGGCAGGCGGGCCTGTGCGATGCTCACGCGGTTCTGGACAAGGACGGCGGCCTCGTCCACGTCGGTGCCGGGCTTGAAGCTCACGTCCAGCGAGTAGCGCCCGTCGCTGCTGGTGGAGTTCATGTAGATCATGTCATCCACGCCGTTGACCTCGCGCTCCAGCGGCGAGGCGATGGTCGCGGCGATGATCTCGGCGGTCGCGCCGGGGTAGAGCGCCTCGACACGGACGATGGGCGGGGCGAGCTCGGGGTACTGCTCGACGGGCAGGCGGAGGTACGCCACCGCGCCCAGCAACACGATCAGGATGCTGATGACCGCGGAGAACACGGGGCGGTCGATGAAGATCTTGGAGAACATGCGAGGTCCAGCGTGGGGGTGGAAGGTGGGGTGACGTTTTGTCGTCAGTTCGATTGGAACCGCGGATGAACGCAGATGGACGCGGATGGATGAGGATGATGGATGGTCAGCATCTCTTGGTTCTGGCGTACATCTAAATGAGGTCAACGATTCTGGATGCGATGTAAGCCATCCGCGTTTATCCGCGTCCATCTGCGGTTTCAATGCTGAGTGACAGCGCTCGTTCAGCTTGCGGTGGTGGGCTTCACGGCGACGCCGGGCTGGACGCGCATGAGGCCGTTGATGATGATGCGTGCGTCGGGTTTGACGGCGTCGCCCAGCAGTTGCCGCATCGGGCCGACGCGCCGGCCGAGGGTGACCGGCACGCGGACGGCCTTGTCCTGAGTGTCCAGTGTGTAGATGTATCGGCCTTGCTGGTCGGTGAGGATGGCCGACTCGGGGACGAGGGTTGCTTGCCGCTCTCCGAGGATGGCCTGGATGCGGCAGTACATGCCGGGGATGATGGTGAAGTCGGGATTGTTGAAGCGTCCCTCGACCTGCACGGTGCCGGTCTGCGTGTCGAAGGTGTTGTCGGAGCGGTGGTGCACGCCCTCAAAGGGGTAGTCCTCGCCGGGGCCTATGCCCATGCGTAGCGGGATGAGCGGTCGGCCGTCCTCGCCGGGCCGGCGGTTCTCGTTCTCTCGGCGCAGCTCGAGGATGTAGGCCTCGTCGATGGTGTAGCGGGCGTGGATGACCGAGTCGTCCGAGACGGTGGCAACCAGCGCGTTGCTCTGCGGGTCCATCAGCGAGCCGACCTCGGGCATACGGATGCTCAGCCGGCCGCTGATGGGGCTGACGATTTGGGTGTACCCAAGGTTGATCTCGGTGGTCTCGACGGCGGCGGCTGCCAGGTCGGCCTGCGCTGTTGCGACCTCGAGCGAGGCCTTGGCGCGGTCGAGCTCCACGGGCGTGCCTGCGCCGCGGTTGGCGATCTCTTGCAACCGTGACAGCTCGATCTCCGCGAGCTTCCGCCGGCCCTGCACCGCGGCAAGCTCGGCGGTGGCCTGCTTGAGCGATGCCTCAAACTCGCGCGCATCCAGCTGCAGCAACAGGTCGCCGGCCTTCACGCGCTCGCCGCCCTGGAACGACCGCTCCTTGACGTAACCACGCACCCGCACGCGGACCTCGACAAGCTCGGCCGCGTGCGTCGTGCCACGCAGCTCCAGCAGGTCTTCGATGGGTTGAACGACAGGCGGGGCCACCGTCACCTCCGGCGGCGGCGGCGGGGCAAACGCCGTCGGCTCCTTGGTGCAGCCCGTCAATAACGTGATCATCAGACACGACAACGCCGTCATCACTTGCGTCGGCCAGACACAACACGACATGGGACCCTCACGCTTTGGGACGATCGAACGCGCCGGGCAATCGGTCCCGACGCTCTTTCCGCTTCACCCTAATCGCGTGAGCGCATCTTTGAAATTAGTGTTCAACACTCCAACACCCCATCGCCAAATCACCAAATCACCAAATCGCCAAATCACTCAATGCACATCACGCCGCGACCGTTGCCGACGCCTCGAGGGACACGCCCACGTGGTAGCCCGCGTTTGCGTCTTTCTCGCAGCGGACGACCTGGCCGACGACGTCAAATCCGCGCTCGGGGCCGTGGGGCGGGAAGAACATCACGACCTTTGAGCCGATGTGCAGCGGCTCCTGGCTCCAGCATCCTGCGCCTCGGGGCGACTGGTCGAGCATCTGGAGCGTGGTGATCTTGCCAAGCCCTGCGGTGTCGAGCGTGTCTCGGTTGCGGTCGGCTTTGCTGTCGCTGGCGTTGTTGTACACCACCGCGGTGACCCGGCCGGCGCTGGTCCAGCGTGGCGCGCTGCGGCGGTTGAACTTGTAGGGCCCGACGTCTTCGAGCGGCTTATCCTTCACGAGCTTCAGGGCGGGAGTGGGTTCCATACGATGTCCCTTTCAGGCCCCGTGTCCGTGTGTCGGCTCCGCGTGTGATGGTGCGGCGGCCGGTGGTCGGGGCTGATGTTGCCATCGACGCGACGCCAGCGAGGGTTGATCCAACGTGCAAACAAACACCGCAGAAACGCAGCAAACACGCCCGCAGTTGGACACACCGGGCAAGCCCGACGGACTTATCGGTCGGGTCTTCCTCATCGGGGCCGGCCCGGGCGACCCGGGGCTGATGACCGTCACCGGCATGCACCTGCTGCGCACCGCGCAGGCGGTTGTGTTCGATGCGTTGGCGAACCCGCGTCTGCTGGCTGAAGCGCCTGTGGACGCGGAGCGCGTCGATGTCGGCAAGCGCGCACGGGACCACAAGATGTCGCAGGACGACATCAATGCGCTTCTGGTCACGCTTGCGAAGCGGGGCCTGCGCGTGGTCCGGCTCAAGGGCGGCGACCCGTATCTCTACGGCCGGGGCGCGGAAGAGGCGTCGTACTGCGCATCGCACGGCGTTCCCGTGGAGGTCGTGCCGGGAGTCACCAGCGGCATCGCCGCGCCGGCGTACGCAGGCATCCCCGTCACGCACCGCAAGCTCGCGTCCACCGTCACCTTCATCACCGGCCACGAAGACCCGCGCAAGGCCGAGACCTCGATCGACTACGCGGCGCTCGCCCCGCTCATCGCGCGTGGCGGGACGGCGTGCTTTTACATGGGCGTCGCCCGCTTAGGTGCGATCGCCGAGCAACTTTCCGCCAACGGGTTGTCAATCGAGACACCTGCGGCCGTCGTGCAGTGGGGCACGCTGGCGACACAGCGCACGGCCCGGGGGACGCTGGCGACGATCGAAAGGGCGGTGGCGGACGCGGGCGTCTCCTCGCCGGCGATCATCGTGGTCGGCGCGGTCGCCGCGATCGTCGAGCCGGGGCTGAACTTTTTTACGGATCGTCCGTTGTTTGGAAAGACGGTTGTGGTGATGCGCACGCGGCAGCAGGCCTCACGGCTCTCGGCCGAACTCGAGGCGCTGGGCGCTTGCGTCATCGAGACGCCGACGATCGAGCTGGTGCCGCCCGCGTCGTTTGAGGCGGTGGATACGGCGATCGCGTCGCTGTTTCAAGGTCGTACGCTTGGGCGGTGGCTGGTGCTCACGAGTGTGAACGCGATCGACGTGCTGGCAGATCGCATGGGTGCGATGGGCGTGGATGCGCGGTCGCTGTCGGGTGTGCGGTTGGCGGCGGGGGGGGAGGCGTCGGCGGATCGGCTGCGAGATCGGCTGCGGCTGCGAGCGGACTTGGTGCCGGGTGATTCGAACGGCGAGGCGCTTGCGCAGGCGTTGTTGTCGGCGTGTGTCGGCGATGTGGCCCCCGCGCGGTTTGTGTTGCTGCGAGCCGATATTGGTCGGCCGGCGCTGCCGACGCTGCTGAAGTCTGCGGGTCACGAGGTGGTCGAAGCCGTGGCGTATCACACGCGCAGCGTTGATGCGCTGCCTGCGGAGCTGCTCGCTGCGCTGGAGGAACGCCGGGTGGATTGGCTTGCGTTCACGAGTTCATCGACCGCGAAGAACCTGGTGGCGTTGCTGGGCGAGAGTGGCCTTGCGATGCTGGCGGGTGTGCGTGTCGCGTCGATCGGGCCGGTGACGAGCGAGACACTGCGCGAGCTGGGCCTCGTGGTGTCGGTGGAGTCGCCCGAGGCAAACGTATCGGCGTTGGCAAACGCGATCGCCGCCGCCGCCGCGGAGCGGTGACGACTCATCTCGAGTGAGTGGTGGAAAGAACGGTCGGGAAGATCAGACGATTGCTCGGCTCTCGAGTTGTTGGATCATCTCGTAGACCTGCTGGCCGGTGGTGCACTTCTTCATCTGCTCGCGGACGACCACGTCGATGAGCATCTGGCTGATCTTCGACAGCGCGGTTATGTGCGGCCCAGTCTGGTCGGCGGGCGAGGCGAGCAGGATGATCAGCTCGACCGGCTTTCGGTCGATCGCGCCAAAGTCGATCGGTGTCGATGTCCGGCCGATCGCCATGCGGAGCTTGTCGACGCCGTCCGTCTTGCCGTGCGGCACGGCGATGCCCCCGCCGATGCCCGTGGTCCGAGTGCTCTCACGCTTCCAGATCGCTTCCTTGAGCGCCTGCGGGTCTTCGATGTCGGTGTGCTCGCACAAGAGGTCCGCCAGCTCGAAGATCGCGCCTTGCTTGTCGGGCGCTTCGAGCGGGACCTTGATGCAGTCGGGTTGAAGGATGTCGGTGAGCTTCATGGCCTCTTGCGGTGTGTGGTCGGTTCTCAAGGGGGTGAGCATGAGAAGGTACCGCTGCAGACTGGCGGGGGCAACCCAACGGCTGAAATATGCTCAGCTGTGCGTCGGGAAAACACCTTGTTGCCCACTCTGGCATGCCGCAACAAATCCTTCCACCGCGACTCTTCCCGATACCCTACACCCATGACCGCCGCGGCCCACACACTCGCAAACAACGCCGCGCTGCCCGCGCTGCTCAAGCGGCACTTCGGGCACGACGCGTTCCGACCCATGCAGCAGCAGATCGTCGAAGACGCCCTCGCCGGCCGGGACGTGTTCGTCGTCCTGCCCACCGGCGGGGGTAAGTCGCTCTGCTACCAGCTCCCCGCCGTCGCGGAGGACACCGGCCTCACGCTCGTCGTCTCGCCGCTCATCGCACTCATGCAGAACCAGGTCGAGGCCCTGAGCGCCAACGGCATCCCCGCCACCTTCATCAACTCCACCCTCGACCTGAAGGACGCCTACCACCGCGAACAAGACGCGCTCAAGGGCAGGTACCGCCTCGTCTACCTCGCGCCCGAACGGCTCTTCAGCACCACCGGCCGCGCGTGGCTCGCCAAGGCGCCGCTCACGCGCATCGCCATCGACGAAGCACACTGCATCAGCGAATGGGGCCACGACTTCCGACCCGAGTACCGCATGCTCGGCTCACTCCGACGCGACTTCGGTGACCGCTTCCGCAACGTCGCCATCATGGCCCTCACCGCGACCGCCACGCCCCGCGTCGCCGACGACATCGTCCATCAACTCGCCCTTCGCGACCCCGCGCAACACCGCGGCGGCTTCGAGCGCCCCAACCTCACCTACGAGGTCCGCCCCAAGAACAAGCTCGCCGACCAGATCATCGAGTTCGTCCGCAAGCGCCCCGATCAGGAGGGCATCATCTACTGCCAGTCGCGTGCCAGGTGCGACCAGCTCGCCGACAAGCTGCGCTCGCTGGGCGTCGCTGCGCTGCCGTACCACGCGGGCCTTTCCGCAGAAGAGCGTTCAAGCAATCAGCACGCGTTCATCTACGGCAACACGCCACCATCGCCTTCGGCATGGGCATCGACAAGCCGGACGTGCGCTTCGTGCTCCACGCCGACCTGCCCAAGAACATCGAGGGCTACTATCAGGAAACAGGCCGCGCGGGCCGAGACGGTTTACCCGCGCAGTGCGTGCTCTTCTATTCCGGGGGCGACCGCGCGAAGATCGAGCGCTTCATCGCCGATGTCTCCGATGAACAAGAGCGCGAACACCAGCGCAGGCAACTCGATGAGATGGTCCGCTTTGCGCTCACCACCTCTTGCCGGACGCAGAAACTCCTCGCCCACTTCGGCGAGCAGCACGCTGGTACCTGTGACCACTGCGACAACTGCCTCCAGCCGCCCAAGCTCCACGACGCGACCACCGATGCGCAGAAGCTTCTTTCTGCCATTGCGCGCACCGACCAGCGCTTCGGCATCACGCACCTGATCGACCTCCTGCGCGGCTCGATCTCTGAACGCATCACCACACGCGGCCACGACAAGCTCAGCGTCCACGGCATCGGCAAGGACAGGCCCCCCGCGTTCTGGCGCACCCTCGCCGAGCACCTGCTGCAACTC
>DAIOEG010000088.1:0-1286 GCA_036746415.1 Phycisphaera sp.
ATGCTGGGCGAGATTCGCCAGCACTTCGACTACGCCTCGATCGTCGAGTGCGAGGCGTGGCAGAAGCTCGCCATGGAGCGGAAGCTGAAGCTGGAGGGCGGCGATGAATAGCGCATCCAGTATCCAGCAAGTCACCATGAACCGGACACAGACAGCCCGGTACATCGGCGTGAGTCTCCGCAAGCTCGATGACATGATCCAGAAGGGGCAGGGTCCCCCATCGATTTTGCTCTTGGGGCGGCGTCTGTTCCGGCCCGAGTCGGTGAACCGCTGGCTCGAAACCCTTGAACGGGGGGCTTCGTAATGGCCAGCATCAGCCGGGAAGCCAATGGTCGGGCGGTCGTGCAGTTCTTCGGGGCTGACGACAAGCGCCGATCTTTACGCCTCGGCCGATGCTCGCCACGGGTAGCGGAACAGGCCAAGCGGCACATCGAGCAACTGGACGAATCGCGACGCCTGGGGACATCACGCGAGCGCATGGCATCAGAATGGGCGCAGGCACTGGACGCAAAGCGTTATGCCGTTTTGGTCGCTGGGGGGCTGATGCCGCCACGCACATCGAGTCACTTGGGGGCCTTTGTCGATGGCTGGATCGCATCACCGCCTCGCAAGGTCAAGCCAAGCACGCTGTTGACGTACCGGCGGGCACGGCTGCACCTGGCGGGGTTCTTCGGGGACGATCGAGACCTGCGGACGTTGACGACGGGCGACGGTGACGCCTGGTGGGCCTGGATGATCAACGAGAGGGCATTGGCGGACAACACCGCCCGTAAATCGGTCAGCATCGCGCGCCAATGGTTCAAGACCGCACGCCGGGCCGGGCTGCTGGAACACGATCCGCTGGAAGGCCTGCCCGCCAGCGTCCGGGGCAACGCAAATCGGATGCGGATCATCAACCCCGATGAGACGGCCAAGGTCCTCGATGCCTGCCCGGATGCACATTGGCGCTTGCTGTTCGGGCTGGCGCGGTTTGCAGGCCTACGGATCCCGTCTGAATCGTCGGCGTTGCGGTGGCGCGACGTGGATTGGGAACGGCGTCGGCTCACGGTTCACGCCAGCAAGACAGAGAAGCACACGGGCGGCGGGGTCCGCGTCGTTCCCATCTTCCATGAGCTGCACGGCCTGCTGTTGAATGCGTGGGAGCAGGCCGAGCCGGGCCAAGCATCCATCTTGCCGCACCTGGGCAACTCCACAACCAACCTGCGGACGCAGTTCCTGAGGATCATCACGCGGGCTGGCATCGTGCCTTGGCCAAAACTCTGGCAGAACCTGCGGTCCACACGCGC
>DAIOEG010000088.1:1296-8580 GCA_036746415.1 Phycisphaera sp.
CGCCAGCGTCGGCTCAATCCCGGCCTTCAGGTCCGACGCCTTCACCCCGGCCACGTCGTCGCCGCCTGGCTGGGCCATTCCGTCGCCATCTCCGACCGCCACTACATGCAAGTCACCGACGATGACTACGCCGCAGCACTGGCAACCCCACCCATCAAAGCGGTGCAGAATCCGGTGCAGCAGACACCCGCAAGAGACAGCAAACCCGAGCAGACGAAAGCAGGTCAGCAAACACAAGACCCGACAAACGAACGGTTTAGCGACGATGTGCAACAGCATGCAGAAGATTGCAGCATGTTGCGGAAAGCGAAAAGTGGGCCGTACTGGACTCGAACCAGTGACCTCATCGATGTCAACGATGCGCGCTAGCCAGCTGCGCCAACGGCCCTTTGTCTTCCGATGTCAAACACCGGCAACCCTCGTCACGGCCGGGTGCTGTGACGCGACCCGGCCATTACCGAGCTGCGAACTATACCAAGTCGCCCCGGCCCCGCAAATGCCGGGCCGGGTGGCCGCTCACTGCGGCCGCTGCATCCACACGATGCCGTCGCGTCGGGCCCGCCACATCCGCAGGTAGGTCAGCCCCGCCCATTCGCCCGCAGGGCTTGCCGTAGAGCACGGCATGCATCGACCGCGCGTGCGGGCACACCTTGAACCGCCGGAACCCCGCCGGCCACCAGCGCCCGGAACATCCCCCACGACCGCCGCCGGGTCCGTCGCGTGGTGCAGGCAGTCGTCGCTCAGCACCGCATCGAACCACACGCCAAACGGCAACGCCTCAAAGTCCTCCACGCTGTACTCAGGGAAAAAAGAAAAAAGGGGACATTCTTGCTCTGTAGAAAAGCTCTTTCAACCTGAGGATCATCAGGTTGAAAGAGCTTTTCTACAGAGCAGGACATTCTACTTTATCTCCTTCCTCGGCCGGCCTCGGGGGTTCAGGGGGGATTGCAGGCCCTGTTGATCGGCTGTTCGTTGTGTCCGAGGGGCATCTCCGGACGGTTGTACGCGCTGCACGGCTCTGCGGGGGGGTGTTATTGCAGCGCGTCGAGATTGTTCCGGAGTAGCTGGAGGCCGGCGGCCACAAGATCGGCGGGGTTTCCACGCCGGCTTGGCACGACGAGGTGTGATGCGTGGAGTGATTCATTGTGTATCACCCGAACCCTCGTGGGCGGAGCGCCCCCGCCCCCGGGTGTCCGGACGGCACCGCCGTCCGGCTACTCGGGCAAGATGTTACACGGTGGCTCGCTCTTCTTGCGGCATGGGCGGTCAGCAGATCATGCCGCGTTTGGCGTTGGGGCCGTGGGCGGCGGGTGTTTCGCCGACCCATCGGGGGTCGATGGGGGCGGAGGCGCGTTGGTAGCGTGTGTCGCTGGAGAGCCGGACGCGTTTTGTGTGGTTGTCGGTGCCACCGTGGATGGTGTGGATGGGGAAGACGACCAGGTCGCCGGCCTCGTAGTCGGCGGTGACCCATCGCCCGCCGAGCATCTGCTGGATGTCTTTGGCGGTGCCTCGGATCGCGCCGGCGTGGTTGTTGGCCCAGCCGTCTTTCTTTTGGGGGGTGTTGGCGCAGTAGGCGTCGACGTCGCTGTGCCAGTACCCGTTGAGCATGTCACCGCGTGCGTGCGACCCTTCGAGGAGGATGAGTCCGCCGAGCTCGAGCGGGTTGTCGCCCCAGGGTGTCCAGCAGGTGTAGACCTCGTGGGTCCCGCGTCCCATGTACACGCTGTCGGCGTGGAGGGTGGTGGCGGGGCCGGGGTTCACGAGGCGCATCCATGTGTAGTCGTAGTGGCGGGGCGCTTCGTCGAAGAGCGTCTGGAACAGGGCCATCCGCTTGCCGGTGTAGAGCGTGTTGTGCAGCGTCTGCCAGCCCTGGGGGAACAGCTCGTGCAGCACGCCTCCCGCGAAGCCGGCGGTGGATTTGCCGGGAGCGACCTGGAGCTCCATCGGGTCCCGATCGGCGGCGAGGATGCCGTCGGCCTGGAGCTTGTTTGCGATGATCCGTCGACCGGCGAGGACCTCTTCGCGTGGGTGGAACGCCTTGAAGAACAGGTATCCGTTGGCATCCATGCGTGCCCGCATCCTTTGAGGTTGATCCAACAGCGGCGAGCAGTCCTCCATCATCTCGATGCCGGCGTCGGTCATGTCTTCGCCCATGTAGGTGATCGGTGGTGCGGTGGTCATCGGGGTCGACTCCAAGAGTGGGTGTTCAGGGGCTTGGTGCGCGGGCCTGCGGAGGGTGTTGGCATGAGTGTGCCAGCTTCCCGGGCGGATGGAATGGACAAAACGAACCGGCCATGTATGTTTTGGGACATGGCGAAGGCACGCCCCAGAGCGGTCAATCTGTTGAGCACGCCGGCGGGCCGGTCGTCTCTTGGCCGGCTGACGATGGCGGGGACGATCGATCACGGCCTGGGCGTGTCGTTCGACTCAATGCGTGTGCTTGGCGCCTATGCGCTGGTGCTGCTCCGGGCCGGCGGGGGCCGATACACCGATGATTTTGGGCGAAATGTCGCGGTCTCGGCGGGAGACGTGCTGGTGATCACGCCGGAGGTGCCCCATGCCTACGGCCCGATGGAGGGTCAGGGTTGGGACGAGCTGTACCTGGTGTTCGACGGCCCGGTGTTTGATTGCTGGGCCGAGGAGCTGCGGCATGTGCGGCCGGTGGTGCGGACGACACATCCGACGTTTTGGGAACGCGGGATGCGGGATGTGGCGTCGGCTTCAAGCGCGTTGTTGCAGGTGACGTTGTTGCAATCACTGCTGGCACAGCTCGTGGGGCTTGCGGCGCATCGGCAGGGGGCGGGGTCGGTGTGGTTCGCCCGGGCGCAGGAGATGCTGTCGGGCCCGCTGCGCGATCCGAGGTGCGAGCCGGGGGCCGTGGCGATGGCGCTTGGCGTGGGCGAGGAGTCGTTCCGCAAGACGTTTAAACGGCTGGCGGGGGTGTCGCCCGGGCGGTTCCGCCAGGCGGCGGTGATGAGCCACGCGTGCGGCCTGTTGATGCGGCACGGGTTGACGCTGGCGCAGATCGCGGAGCGCACGGGCCACCACGACGCGTTTCACTTCTCCAAGCGATTCAAGGGGGTTGTGGGGCTGTCGCCGGCGGAGTACCGCAGACAGGCAGGCGTGGCCCGGCCAGGGTCGCTGCGGGGTTGAAGCGTCAGGGAGATGTCGGACCCAGCAACGTGCCATCATCAACCAGGCCGGGAGAGCGACCCATTGAAGGTTCCAGAGCAATGATCTGGACAGGCAACCATCGGGGCTGGCTTCGCGGATCAAGGTCGATGGACGGGCCCGACGTGGCGGCCTGGTGGATGCTGCGTTCCTGGCGCAGCAAGAGGAAATGGTCGGCATCGAGGGTCAGCACCGGCGAGGGCTGGTCCGCGGAGCCCTCAAGCGCAAGCACGCTGGCCTGATGCTGAAGCGGGCTTTGGTTCAGTTGCTCGGCCAGCGCGGCGAGGCGGTCGGGCGTGGTCAGGATGTAAGCGACCTCGTGAGCGAAGAACGGGAGCGGCTCGGACACGCCCGAGTGGGACACGAACCCGCGGGCTGGAGCGGAGATCGAAGCGCCGCCAAGCTCATCGGACCCGTCGCGCTTAAGCAAGAGCGCGGGGGCGGAGTCGGTGTTGAACGCTCCGGCCGAAGGCGGAGGCGCATCCGCAAATGCGACAGCGTTTGTCGCCGCCCAGTCGAGGACGGCCTGACGGGTGAGCAGAGGCGTCGCGCTCTGGATCACCAGTTGCGGAGAAGCGCCGGAGGCAAGAGCCGGGGGCCAGTGGTTTGATCGCGGGCGGCTGGCACGGGGAGACTCGTCCATGAACAATGGCTGGTTTGCCGACATCGGCACGGCGGGGGTTGCGCGATTGTCCTGGTCCAGCGTGGCATCCGCGAGCAGATCAGACAACGCAGACTCGGCGGAGTCAGCGGCAGCGGCGTCGGACCGTGACATGAAACGCTCGCGGGCAGGTGCCCCGGGCATCAAGGGTTGCGATGCGCCCGGCACGGTGGCAGGGGCGGTGACGGGCGCAGGCGCGGGCACGGCCAGGGCGACATCCGCCCCGCCCCAAGGCCCGGCTTCACCCTCGGGCAACGCGCTGCTCCGCGCGGATTCAAGCCGCTTGGCGCGGTCCAGCAGCGGGCTGCCCTGCGTCGACAAAAACAAAAGCCCACCACTCAACATCAACACCGCCGCCAGCGAACCGACCACCAGCAGCCGGCTCCACCGATGCACGACAAACGAAGACCCAGAGGGGCCAACCTTCGCCACCACCGGCTCCTCGCCCATGAGAAGCCGACGCTCAAGAAGCCCCATCGCCGGCTCGGTCAACTCGACCACGGGAACCTCCCGCGGAAGCGACCGCAACGCATCACGGTCGGCCTGCAACTGCTCGACCAACTCACGCAGCGACGCATCGACCGCAAGCATCGACTCGATCCGCGCACGACGGGTCGCGTCGATCTGGCCTTCAACATAGTCGAGGATGAGGTTGGGGTCGTAGCGGTCGTTCATGGCTGCGTCGTGTTGAGTCTTTCAAGTCGTTGATAAAACCGCGGATGGACGCGGATGGACGCGGATGGGAAACATGCAACACCAGACAATCGCTCTTGAAAACCGTGAAATACGATGTGTCGGTGTGTCCCGATTCCGCGTTCATCCGCGTGCATCTGCGGTTTCAAACGGATTGGTGAAACCGCATCACGACCGGCGGTCACGCGTCGTTCATGCAAGGTCTTGTGTTGTTTCAAACATTCCTTCAACGTCATTCACTCGGTTCGTGTTGTGTGGCTGCAACGCATCATCCACTTGGCGGCCCTTGGCTCCCCTGGCGTCTTGGCGATTCAAACTCTCATGGTTCATGGTGCTTTCGCAGCTTGTCGCGGAGCATGAGTCGGGCCCGGAACAGCCGGCTCTTGACCGTGCCTTCGGGGATGTCCAGCACCGAGCCGATCTGCTGGTAGTCGAGCTGCTCGATGTCGCGCAGCACCAGCACGGCTCGGAAGTTCTCGTCCAGCGACGCGAGCGCTTGTTGCAGCTGCTGGCGGTCTTCTTCCAGTTGGACGCTCTGGACGGGCGAGGGTTCCCGGTGTTGTTCAAGCGATGCAGAAAAGCCGACATCGCTGGCGTCGTGGTCTGCCCGGCCGTTGCGCGGGGCGGCGTCGATGCTCACGGTGGGTCGGCGTTTGGCCTTGCGCAAAAACGTGATCGCCTGGTTGATCGCCACCCGCGTCATCCACGTCGACAGCTGCGCATCGCCGCGGTACGTGTCGATCCGCTGCACGACTTGCACCAGCGACTCCTGCGTCACGTCGGCCGCGTCCTCGTGGTTGCCCAGCATCCGGAAGACGACGTTGAACAGCCGGCCCTGGTGACGACGCACCAGCTCGGCCAGCGCCACGCGATCGCCCGCCGACGCCTCCGTCGCCAATCTCGCCTCGTCGTTCTCACGCGGTCCAGCCATCGGCCCACCATCCTAAATGATCCGACAACACCCCGGAACACCACAAAACCCCTCGCCTTGCCACGCCAGCCGGGGACAGAGTATTTGCCACGGAACATGAGGAAAAAGAGGAAATGAAAAGAGGCCACTGAAATACAGCGGGACAACTTTCTGCTTAGCAACTTCCATCCGCGACCCTCTCGACTCATCTTCATCACCCAGCAACGCCCCTTTCGTTCCGTGCCTCCCTGATGTTCTGTGGCAACAGCGCCGCTAACCTGCCCACCATGGACCCCAACCGCTACCAAAGCCCGCTCGCCTCTCGCAACGCGTCCGATGCCATGCAACGCATCTGGTCGCCCAACCACAAGTTCACCACTTGGCGACGCCTCTGGCTGGCGCTCGCAGAAACTCAGCAAGAGCTTGGCCTGCCGATCACTTCGGCGCAGCTTGCCCAGCTGCGCGAGCACCTCACAGACATCGACTTCGACAAAGCCGCCGACTACGAGCGCAAGCTCCGACATGACGTGATGGCCCACGTCCACACGCTCGGCGACGCCGCGCCGCTGGCCCGGCCGATCATCCACCTGGGCGCGACCTCGCAGTTTGTCGTCTGCAACACCGAGCTGCTCCTGCTCCGCGCGGCGTTGCGCCTCGTCGCCAGCAAGCTCGCCGTCGCCATCGACAAGCTCGCGCACTTCGCGCAGCAACACCGCGCGCTGCCCACGCTCGCCTTCACGCACTACCAACCCGCGCAGCCCACGACCGTTGGCAAGCGCGCCGCGCTGTGGTGCCACGACCTCACCCTCGCGCTTGAAGAAGTCGAGCACCGCCTCGCGTCGCTGCGCTTCCGTGGTGTCAAAGGCACGACCGGGACGCAGGCCTCTTTCCTCGCGCTCTTCGAGGGGCTGGGCCTGTCGCGCACGCAGTCGATCGAACGCATCCAACAGCTAGACCGGCGTGTCACCGAGAAGATGGACTGGCCGGCCGACGCGCGCTTTGCCGTCACCGGGCAGACCTACCCGCGCCTCGTCGATGGCTACGTCGCAGCGACACTCGCCGGCGTCGCCGCCGCTGCGAGCAAGTGCGCCACGGATATCCGGCTGCTCGCGAGCCGTAAAGAACTTGAGGAGCCGTTCGAGAAAGACCAGATCGGCAGCTCCGCGATGGCGTACAAGCGCAACCCGATGCGCAGCGAGCGCATCTGCGGGCTCTCGCGTTTCGTCATCGGCCTAGTCGGCACGCCCTTCACCACCGCGGCGGAACAATGGTTCGAGCGCACGCTGGATGACTCCTCTTGCCGACGCCTCACGCTCCCCGAGCCGTTCCTCGCGATCGACGGCGTGCTGGACCTTCTCATCAACGTCGCCTCGGGCATGGTCGTCTACCCCGCGACCATCGACCGCAATCTAAGGGCCGAGCTGCCATTCATGGCCACCGAGAACCTGCTCATGGCCGCCGTCCAGCAAGGCGGCGACCGCCAACACCTGCACGAAGTCATCCGTGTGCATTCGCAAGACGCCGCCGCCCGCGTGAAACTCGAAGCGGCGGACAACGACCTGCTCACCCGCCTGCGCAGCGAACCGGCGTTTGCATCGCTCGACCTCGACAACGTGCTCGACCCCGCCGCCTACGTCGGCATCGCGCCCGAGCAGGTCGACGCGTTCCTCGATGATGTCATCGCCCCCATCCGCCAACGCTACGCCAGCGCACTTCAATACGACCCGACGCTCAACGTCTGACACACAACAACAAACAAACTCAAGAAGCCGACGCTTACCGACCGTCGGCCCGCTCTGCTGCGCGCTGAGCGGCGTGCGCCGCTGCTGCGCTTCGGCGTGTTCCGGGC
>DAIOEG010000089.1:0-1706 GCA_036746415.1 Phycisphaera sp.
CGAGGCGATAGAGGCGCTGGGGCAACTCAGCGACCACGGTGGCCTCGACAATGTTGGCGTGGAATTCAGTCATCTCTGCCTAAAGAGCGCGGAAGGGTGGCAAAAAACCCCCGCCAAGTCCAGCGCGGGCACTTGTGTGAGCCACCTCTTTCGCGTGAGTTTGGATCGTACCCGTGGCGCCGTCGGTCACCCACGGCGACCGCGGATCCGCGGACCGCTGGGCCCCGCAAACCCTTCGTAGCTGCGAGTCACCAAGTGACTCTCGATCTGCTGCGCGGTGTCCAAGGCGACCCCGACGACGATCAGCAAGGAGGTGCCGCCGTAATAGAACGGCACGTTGAACTTGGTCTGCAGGAAGGTCGGCAAGACGCAGACCGCGGCGATGTACCACGAGCCCGCGAAGGTCAACCGCGTGAGGATGAAGTCGATGTACTCGGCCGTCCGCTTGCCGGGGCGGATCCCCGGGATCGACGCGTTCTGTTTTTTGAGGTTGTCGGCGACATCGACCGGGTTGAACTGCAGCGATGTGTAGAAGAAGGTGAAGAAGATCACGAGTGCGACGAACACCGCGATGTACAGCCAACCATCGTACCGCAGCGCGTTGGACAGCGTCTGCAGCGGCAGAAATCCGGTCATGCCGGCGATCTGGCTGGGGAACATCAAGATCGAACTGGCGAAGATCGGCGGGATCACCCCGGCGCTGTTGATGCGCAGCGGCAAGTAGTTGGCGTTGCCGCCAAACATCTGGCGACCCACCACGCGCTTGGCGTACTGGACTTGGATCCGTCGCTGGCCGCGTTCCATGATGACCACGAACGCGATCACCGCGACGACCAACGCTGCCAAGATCGCCAAGAACATCGGCCCGAACGACTCGGGGTCGTCCTGCTGCTTCTGCCACAGCATGTAGAGTGCACCCGGCAACTCGGCGACGATGCCCGCAAAGATCACCAGCGAGATGCCATTGCCAATGCCTTTCTCGGTGATCTGCTCGCCCAACCACATGATGAAGCACGTCCCGGCCGTCAAGGTCAGGATCGTCATCAACTTGAACCCTAGCCCGGTCTCCAACACCAAGGTTGTGCCTGGGCCGTTTTGCGACTCCAACCAGGTGGCCATGAACCACCCCTGGATGACCGCCAAGAACACGGTGCCGTAGCGGCTGTACTGGTTGATCTTCCGGCGGCCGCTCTCGCCTTCTTTGCTCAGCGCCTCGAACGACGGAATCACCGCCGTCATCAACTGCATGATGATGCTCGCGCTGATGTACGGCATGATGCCCAACGCAAACACACTCAGGTTGCTGAGTGCGCCGCCGCTGAACATGTTGAGGTAACCGAGAAGCCCGCCCGCGCCTTGGCGCATGATGCTGTCCATCACCGTGCGGTCGACCCCGGGCACAGCCACGAACACGCCGAAGCGGTACACCGCCAGCATCGCTAAGGTGAACAACACCCGCTTGCGTAGCTCGGGCAGCTTAAAAATGTTGATGATGACACCCATCGGCGTTCCCAGCTTGCCTGGCACGGCGGCCGATCTGACAGCCACCCACCTCCGCGACGTTGTACCGCAATCTCGCTTGAACCAGCCTCAAACCCCGAGAAACCAGGCCCCGGCGCCGTGAGCCAAGCCCCAAATTTGCCCGCGTTGGGGCTGCTCAAAAAAGCACGAAAGCCGTGACCCTCGACAACCGCCGAGAAGCACGG
>DAIOEG010000089.1:1716-4628 GCA_036746415.1 Phycisphaera sp.
CAGGCCAGGCCGAGGATGTTCACCGCCACCGAGATCAGCAGCAGCAGGACCAGAACGATGAACGGCGGCCAGGCGAGGTGCTCCATCCAGGCTGGGGCCCCGGACTTGGTCCGGGAGACGTCCTGGGGGATCTCCATGGTGACCGCGGGCGCCTCGGCCGCCGCTGGCTGACCCAGCACCTCGACCGAACCACCAGCCGCCTCGACCTTTTGCCGAGCCGTCTCACTGACGCCGTGCAACTGGACCTTGAGCGAAACGGCGATCTCGCCATCGCCCAAGAGCTTGACCAGACGCGCCCGCTTCGGCAGCAACCCGCGCTCGCGCAGGCTGTCGACCGTCACGACTTCGCCGGCCTGAAATGCACCCGCCAAGCGGCCGATGTTCACGCCATGCACCGGCTCGCGGTGGATGTTGACGAAGCCGCGCTTTGGCACGCGCCGCTGCAGCGGGTTTTGACCACCCTCAAAGTGGTCTGGCATCTGGTTGTGGCGTGCGAGCTGACCCTTGACGCCACGCGTCGAAGTCTTGCCGCGACGCGAGCCGATGCCGCGACCGACACGCTTGCGCCGCTTGCGAGCACCTGGCGGCGGTTGAAGTGATTCGAGAGTGGTACCCATTGCGAAAGTCCTGTGTAGCGGATTACTGCGCGTCGTCGGCTGCCTCGACGGCGACCAAGTGCTGGACCTTGCGGATCATGCCTCGGATTGCCGGCGTGTCTTCGAGGACGCGAGAATGGTTGAGATGACGCAGACCCAACCCGCGAACAGTCGCCTTCTGCGAGTGGTCACGATGGATCGTGCTGCGGACGAGAGTCACCTTGAGCTTGAGCGCCATGGTTATGCTCCTATTGCGTCATCTCGGCCAAGGTCAAGCCACGGCGACGAGCGACGGACTCGGGCGCCCGCAACCGCTGCAGGGCGTTGACCGTCGCATGGATGACGTTCTGAGGGTTGTTGGTGCCGATGCACTTGCTGAGGATGTCGTGGATGCCGGCACACTCGACGACGGCACGAACTGCACCACCCGCGATGACGCCCGTACCAGGCGAGGCCGGACGCAGCAACACTTGCCCGGCTCCGTGCTCGCCCACCACTTCGTGCGGGACCGTTGTGCCCGACAAAGGCACCTGAAACAGATTTTTGCGGGCGAGGTCGTTGGCCTTGCGGATGGCCTCTGGGACCTCCTTGGCCTTGCCGTAGCCGATGCCAACCCAGCCGCGTTCGTTGCCGACAACGACGAGGGCGCTGAAGCTGAAACGGCGACCGCCCTTCACCACTTTGGCGACGCGGTTGATGTAAACCACGCGGTCTACCAGGTCTCCGAGGGAATCTACGTCGATCATGATCTGGGTCCTTTAGAAGTCGAGGCCAGCCTTGCGGGCACCGTCCGCAAGGGCCTGGATGCGGCCGTGGTAGATGTAGCCGTTGCGGTCGAACACCACTTTGGTGATCCCGCGAGCCAGGCAGGCTTTGGCGATCGCTGCACCGACCAACTCGGCAAGCTCTCGCTTGGTCTTGGCGGTCGCCTCAGAACCCGATTCAGACTCGAGCCCCTTGGTAAGAGATGATGCAGCCGCCAACGAAACCGACTTCTGGTCGTCGACGACCTGGACGTAGATGTGCTTGCTGCTGCGGAACACCGTGAGCCGCGGACGGTCTTCGGTGCCACTGATGCGGTGACGAATGCTGAGCTTGCGGCGCAGCCGGATCTGTTCTTTGGACGCGGGCATGGTGATGTTCCTGACTCGCTACTTCTTGCCGCGAGCCTTGCCTTCTTTGAGGGTAATCTTCTCGCCCTGGTACCGTACACCCTTGCCCTTGTAGGGCTCCGGTGGCCGGAAACCGCGGATGTCCGCCGCAACCTTGCCCAGCAGACTCTTGTCGGGGGACTTGACGCTGAGCTTGCCCTCTTTGTCGACCTCGGCCTTGACCCCCGCTGGCAGCTTGTACTGCACGGGGTGCGAGAACCCGAGGGTCAGGTCGATCACGTCGCCCTTGACCGTCGCACGGTAGCCGACGCCGACGATCTCCAACACGCGGGTGAAGCCGGTTGAACAACCGGTCACCATGTTGGCCGTCATCGCCCGGGCCATGCCGTGCAACGCACGCGACTGGCGGTCTTCGCCGCCGCGGACAAACACGACGGTGTCGCCTTCGATCTTGAAGGAGATGAGCGCAGGGACCTCAAAGCTGAGGGTCCCCTGGGGCCCTTTGACAGCGATCTGCTGCCCCTTGGCGGTCACGGTGACACCCGTGGGGATCTTGACTGGGGATTTGCCGATTCGACTCATGAGAGTGCTGCTCCTAGCTCACCACACACTGCAGATGAGCTCGCCGCCGATGCCGTGCCGCCGTGCAACCCGATCCGTCATCATGCCCTTGGACGTGCTGACGATGCAGATGCCGAGGCCGTTATGGACCTTGGGGATGTCGCTACTACGTGCGTAGCGTCGTTGACCTGGGGTGCTGAGGCGACGTAGACCTTCGATGGCCGACTCGTCGCCTGCGTACTTGAGCTTGATCGCCAAGCTACCTTGCAGGCCGTCGTCCTCGAACGAGACGTCGTTGATGTAGCCTTCTTCCTTCAGGATCTCGGCGATGCGGAACTTTTGCTTGGAGCCGGGGATCACGACATCGCGGTGCGAAGCTCGCACAGCGTTGCGGATCCGGGTCAGCATGTCAGCGATGGGATCGGTCATGGACATGGGTGTGATTCCTCCACTTATGCGCGCCGAAACGGCATTCCCAGCTTCTCGAGAAGAGCGCGGCCCTCGTCATCCGTACCCGCAGAGGTGTGGATGCAGATGTTCATGCCCGGCACTTTGTCGAGCTTGTCGATGTCGACCTCGGGAAAAATGAGAGCCTCTTTGATCCCCAGCGTGAAGTTGCCACGCCCGTCGAAAGCCTTGCGAC
>DAIOEG010000089.1:4638-7445 GCA_036746415.1 Phycisphaera sp.
GGTACGGGGCAACGCGACCGAGAACAATCGGTCGAGGAACTCCCACATCCGCGGTCCACGCAAGGTGACCATGCAACCAATCTTCATGCCCTCGCGGAGCTTGAAGGTTGCGATGGATTTTTTGGCGCGCGTGACGACCGGCCGTTGACCGGTGACGTTGCCGAGTAGCTCAAACGCCTGCTCCAACAACTTGGGCTGGCGGATGGCCTCACCCAACCCGATGTTGAGGACGATCTTCTCGACCCTCGGCACCCGGAAGGTGTTGGCGTACCCGAACTCCTTGGCCATGGCTTCGCGTACGCTGTCGTTGTAGCGCACCAAAAGCCGCGGACGGTAGTTCGCCTCGCGTTTGATCGGCTCGTCTTGGACCTTTTGGAACCGAAACGCGAAGCCGGCGGAATCTTTTTTCTTGACGGGGGGTCCCCCGCTTGCTCGTGCTGCCTTGGCCATGACGAATTCTCGAATTCCGTTTATTTGTCGATCTGCTCGCCCGATTTGACCGCGACGCGGACTTTCGTCCCGCTCTCGAGGGTCTGGTACCGCACCCGGGTGGGGTCGCCAGACTTGGGATCTACGAGCATGACGTTGGACAGGTGGATCGGTGCCTCCACCTTGGTGATGCCGCCCTGGGGATTGGCGCGGCTGGGCTTGACGTGCTTGGTCACGATGTTGACGCCCTGGATGACCACGCGGTCATCGTCCAGGAGCACCTTCAGGACCTTGCCGTGGCTGCCCTTGTTTTTGCCAGCGATGACAACGACGTCGTCGTCTTTGCGGATCCGCTGCATCACAGCACCTCCGGTGCCAATGAGATGATCTTGAGGTAGTTCTTTTGCCGCAACTCGCGGGCCACCGGCCCAAAGATGCGGGTGCCGATCGGCTGCTTCTGGGCATCGATGAGCACAGCGCTGTTGGTGTCGAAGCGGATGACGCTGCCGTCGAGGCGACGCACGGCTTTGCGTGTGCGTACAATGACAGCCTTCATCACGGAGCCCTTCTTGACCTTGCTGTTGGGCAGCGCATCGCGGACCGACACGACGATGATGTCGCCGATGGTCGCGTAGCGGCGCTTGGACCCGCCAAGCACCTTGATGCAGAACAGCTTGCGTGCGCCCGAGTTGTCAGCGACATCGAGGAGTGATTGAACTTGGATCACAGTCCAACTCCTTTCTCGAGGATCGTCTGGAGGGCCCAACGCTTGTCACGGCTGAGTGGCCGGCAGGACACGATGCGGACGGTGTCCCCCACCTTGGCCTGATTGCTCTCGTCGTGCGCCTTGTAGCGGATGCGTTCGCTGACGTATTTGCGGTAGCGCGGGTGCTTGTAGCGGCGCTGGACCTGGACGACGATGGACTTCTCCATCTTGTCCGAGACCACCGTCCCGACTAGGACCCGGCGCTGGCGTGTAGCGTCGGTGGTTTGGTCTGGGTTGTTCATGGCGTCTGCCTCTCAGCGAGTTCACGCTGGCGCGTGAGCGTCTTAATCCGGGCGATGTCGCGGCGGATCTCCCCGAACTTGGCCGTGTTGGTTGCGCGTTGCGTCGCCTTGAGGATGCTCAGGCGGATGAGCTGGTCGCGCAGTTGGCCCTCGAGCTCGACGAGCTCCGACGTCGTTTTATCTACAAGTTCGGAGGTCTTCACAGGCCACCATCCCTCTTGATCATGCGAGTCTTGACCGGAAGCTTGTGGTGGGCCCGCAGGAATGCGGAGCGGGCCAGTTCTTCCGAGACGCCTTCGATCTCGTAAAGGACCCGGCCTGGGCGAACCACTGCGACCCAGTAGTCGGGGGCTCCCTTGCCCTTACCCATGCGGGTTTCAGCCGGTTTGCGGGACACGGGTTTGTCCGGGAACACGCGGATGTAAAGCTTGCCACCACGCTTGACGTGGCGGTTGATGGCGATACGGGCCGCTTCGATCTGGCGGGCGGTGAGCCAGCCACATTCGACAGTCTGCAGGCCGAAGTCGCCGAAGCTGACCTCGGTGCCGGCCTTTGCTTGACCCCGCATGCGGCCCTTATGGACTTTGCGGTACTTGACGCGAGAGGGTGAAAGCATGGTGGACCTCGGCGGTTACTTCTGCTGCGGGCGGGGGAAACGGGGATCGTTTTGCTGGCTTGCGCGTTGGCCGTAGACCTCGCCCTTGAAGATCCAGCACTTAACACCGATCGCACCAGACTTGGTGTGAGCCTCTGAGAAGCCGTAGTCGATGTCGGCACGCAGCGTGTGCAGCGGCACTCCGCCGGCACGGTACGTCTCGTTGCGCGACATCTCGGCGCCCGAAAGGCGTCCGGCTGCGGCGACGCGGATGCCCTTGGCACCGAACTTCATCGCCGTCTGCATGGCCCGCTTGAGGGCTCGGCGGAAGGCGACCCGGCGCTCGAGCTGCTGGGCGATGTTCTCGGCGACAAGCTGGGCGTTGACCTCGGCCTTGCGAACTTCTTGAATGTTCAAGAAGACCTCGGACTGGGTGAACCGCTGAACCTTCTTTTTGAGAAGTTCAACGCCAGCGCCACGCTTGCCGATGATGATGCCGGGACGCGCCGAGAAGATGTTGATCTTCAGCTTGTTGGCGGCCCGCTCCATCGTGATGTCGGCGATGCTTGCGGCGTAGAGCTCCTTTTTGAGGAAGCGACGCAGCAGGATGTCTTCGTGCAGCCACTGCCGGTAGCGGGCGTTCTCGAACCACTTCGAGCTCCAGGTGCGTACGACCCCGATGCGGAAGCCGATCGGATGTGTTTTCTGACCCATTAGCTGCGTACCTCCGCCACTTCGAGCAAGATGTGGCTGGTTCGTTTAAGAATGCGGTTGG
>DAIOEG010000089.1:7455-8564 GCA_036746415.1 Phycisphaera sp.
CGTGGACGCCAGCGCTTGAGCGTCGAGCCTTTGTCGACGGTCACCTTGCTGACCACGAGCTTGTCGACATCGACATCGCCGGTGTTCTCGGCGTTCGCGACGGCGGACACCAGAAGCTTGTAAAACATCTTGGCCCCGGCCTTATGCAGGAAGCGGAGGTTGTTGATGGCTGCGGTCACCTGCGTGTTGCGGATCATGTTGGCGATGATCCGCGCCTTACGCGGGGTGATGCGAGTGTTGTTGAGTCGTGCAATGGCCATGACAGTGCCGTCTACTTCTTGTTGCCCTTGCGGTCGCCGCTGTGGCCACGGAACGTCCGCGTCGGGGCAAACTCACCGAGTTTGTGGCCGACCATGTTCTCGGTGACGAACAGAGGGATCCACTTGTGGCCGTTGTGGACCATCACGTTGGCCCCAACGAACTGTGGCAGGATCGTCGAGCGTCGCGACCACGTCTTGATGACCTTACGGTTCCCGTCGCGGATCGCATTTTCAACCTTGTGGACCAGATGCGAATCGACAAATGGTCCCTTTTTTACGGAACGAGGCATGCTTACTTCTTCCTGCGGCTGACGATGAAGACTTGCGTGCGCTTGTTGTGGCGCGTGCGATAGCCCTTGGCGAGCATGCCCCACGGGGAGCACGGATGACGACCACCCGAAGTCCGACCCTCGCCACCACCCATGGGATGGTCGACCGGGTTCATGACGACGCCGCGGTTGTGCGGACGACGACCAAGCCAGCGCGTGCGGCCAGCTTTGCCCAAGTTGACGCGGCTGTGGTCACCGTTGCTGAGCGTCCCGACGGTTGCCCGGCAGTTGACGTGGACCCGGCGGACTTCGCCCGAGGGCAGCCGGACCTGCGTCCAGTCGCCTTCGCGGGCCATGAGCCGGGCACCGACCCCAGCCGTACGCACGAGCTGACCACCACGACCGATCTTGATCTCGATGTTGTGGATGACCGTACCGACCGGGATCACCTTCAGCGGCAAGCTGTTGCCCGGCTTGATGTCGGCACCGTGATCGCTGACCACCGTGTCGCCAACCGCAAGACCCTCGGGCGCCAAGATGTAGCGCTTGTCGCCGTTGGCGAAGTGGATCAACGCGATGA
>DAIOEG010000090.1:0-8529 GCA_036746415.1 Phycisphaera sp.
AGCGCCAGCCCTGCGACGCGTTCGAAGAGCCACTGGCCGATCGAGCCGTAGGCAAAGTGGTTGAACGAGTTCATGTTGGGCGCCTCGACGCCGGTGTCGCGGAAGCCCTTGTGCCACTGGTCGCCGTCCCAGCGTTCCCAGATCGTTGTTGCGCCCTTGGTTACGGGGTAGAGCCACGAGGGGCACTGCGTCTGCATGAGCAGGCGGAACGCGACATCGTCCCGGCCGAACCGCGACAGCGTCGGGTTGAGCAGCGGTGTCCCGAGGAACCCCGTGCCCAGCCGATCGACCGCGGCGGGCCGCATCGCCTCGGGCAACAGGTCGAACGCCAGCGCGAGGACGTAGGCCGTCTGCGTGTCACCGACCAGCCGGCCGCCGGGCGCGAGGAACGCGCCTTCAAAGCCCCGCCGCGCGTGCGACTCGAGCGCCGCGCTCGCCTCCAGAAGAGACTTGGACCCGACGCACCGCGCGACCTGCCCCGCGACGTGGCCGACGCGCGCCGCAAACGCGGTGGAGATCAGGTCCAACGGCGTCGTCCCCCCGTCCGCCAGCCAGTCGCCAAAGCCCGCGCCGCTCCGCACGCCGTGGTCCCCGCACTTGTCGTGCAGGTACACGACGTAACGCTCCATCGCGCCGGTGAGCTTCGTCAGCCGCTCCAGGTCGGCGTACCGTCGGTACAGTTCCCACGGCATCATGACCCCCGCGTCCGCCCACCCCGGCCCGCCATCGGGCCCGCTCGACTCAGGCAAGCTCGGCGCAAACATCGGGAACGACCCGTCCGCGTGCTGCGCCAGCCGGATGTCGTCCGCCCACTTGCCCCACAGGTTCTCGATGTCGAAGTTCATCGCCGCTGTCGGCGCGAAGACCTGACCGTCGCCCGTCCAGCCGAGCCGTTCGTCCCGCTGCGGGCAGTCCGTCGGCACGTCCAGCGAGTTGCCCCGCTGGCTCCAGCGGATGTTCTCCTGCAGCCGGTTCACCCGCTCATCGTCACACGCAAAGCCGCCCGCGCTCGGCGTCCCCGACTCGAGCACCACGGCCACCACGTCGCCCGCCGCCGGCTCGGCGTTCAGCCCCGTCACCATCGCGTACCGAAAGCCGTGCCACGTGTACGCCGGCTCGAACACTTCCTCACCACCCCCTGCGCAGGTGTAGCTGTCTTCCGCACGCGCTTCACCCAAAAACCGCCGGCACAACTCACCATCGGGCTCCAGCGTCTCGGCAAACCGCACCCGCACCCACTGGCCCGCCCGCTCACGCAGCTTCAGCCGCACTCGGCCCACCAGGTTCTGACCAAAGTCGATGCGGTACCTCGGCCGTTGACGGAACACGCCGAACCGCTCCACGCTCACCGGCAAGACCTCCTGCGTCGCGCGGATCGCCGGCTCGTTCCACAAGAACAACGGCCCGCACGCCTGCTCTTGCTGCAACACCGCGCCACGCCACCCCGCATCGTCAAACCCCGCCCCCGGCCAACCCGGCGTGTCCTGCCGCGCATCGACGACTTCGCCCATCAGCGCATCGTTGCTCACGACCGGCCCGTACGCCAGCTTCCACTTCCCGTCGGTCACGACGTGCGACACGCTCCCATCGTCGTGCTCAACCTCCAGCCGGGCGACGAGCGCCGGCCGCTGCGCAAACCGTTGCCTGCCGAACCACGCCACGTGTCCGCACCCCCAGCCGTCGCCAAGCTCCGCGCACCACGCGTTCGCGCCGTGCCGAAGCATCGCCGACACGTCGTAGACCTGATAGGGCATGCGCAGCCGGTAGTCCGCAAACCCCGGCGACAACGCGCGGTCGCCCACCGCGCTGCCGTTAAGCCAGAGGCGGTAGAACCCCATCGCCGTGACATACAGCCGTGCCCGACGCACCGGCCGGTCCAACGCAAGCACCCGACGAAGCCGAGGTGCAGGAACGCCAACGTCCCGGCTGCCCGCCAGGTCGCCGCCCATCCACCGGGCCGACCACGCCGAGAGGTCCGGCCAACCCCGCCCCCACGTCGCCGGCTCGCTCCACCCACTCACCGTCCCCCGCCCGTCCCGCACCCGCACCCGCCAACTGAAGGATGTCAGCCCGTCCACCGGGCCGGCGTAGCGGAGCATCGGCCGGTCGAGGGCGACCCACCCGCTATCCCACAGCCGCTCGCCGTGCCGCTCAAAGTCCCGTGCATCGACCGCGGCCTCGACCTGAGCTTCCCATGAGCCCTCAAGACCACGACTGACCCACCACGACAGGCGTGGCCGGTCGGCCTCGACCGCGCGAGGGTCCGACAGCCCCTCGCATCGCAACCGCGTCGGCACGCCCGTTTCCAGGTTCGTCATGCAAAACACTCCCGATTTTGAAGCAACCGACTTGGCGGCTGTCTAATTATTGCTATAATAGCATGAGAACCTGCTTTTCAGAACGACCATTTCGAAGCCAGCGGAACACCCTCATCATGACACACACCCACGCCCCAAGCCCGCGTTGTGCCATGTTTCAAGCGTTTTCCCCACGCCACCCCCCCGCTCACGCCTTCACCCTCATCGAGCTCCTGGTCGTCATCAGCATTATTGCGTTGTTGATGGCCATTTTGCTACCAACGCTGGGGTCCGCCCGCGAGACCGCCAAAGCGCTCAAGTGTTACAGCAATTTGCGTCAGCTCACTATCGCGATGAACGCCTACATCGCCGACCATAAAGGCGGGTTTTCAATCCCACGTCGTAGTTTTGTCGGCGACTGGGACGGCACGCCCGACTCTGGCGGCGGTAGCCCGGTCGCCGGATACTCCGAGATGACTGACAGAGACCTCTTCGATTACGTCGGAGGCAACCTCGAAGTCTTCAAGTGTCCAATCGCGGTTGAGAACGGCATCGCTCAAGGTGTTCGAGCCGAGGACATGCACTTCACCTACACGCAGAACTGGATGACCAGTGTGGGCAGTGGCGTGATCAGTGTTGGCGGTTTTACAGCGAGCGCTTTCAAGACCCTTGACCGAGTCCCCGGGTCACCTTCCAAAACAGCTCTCGTCATGGAAGAGAATGGTGATGTCCTGCCGCTGGACTGGTACAGGTTCGAGATGAATAACGGCGAGTGCCTCGTGTTGCCGTTGCTACCACGATCGTCACGATGGGACTCGATCGGCTCCTTTCACCGTGGCTCCCCGCAAGTCCAACTCCAGTTCGCCGCCCAAGGCAAATGGCGTCGCGACGGCCTCTCCCATGTCGGCTTCCTCGACGGCCACGTCGCCATCCATGAACCCAGCGAGAGCTTCAATCTCGCCCACGGCAAGTGATCCAGTGTGGCGAGCAACGGAGGTACACCTTGTCGGACAACTTCAATCAACGTCTCACAGATCCACGTTGTATCCAACCCCTTCGGTGACATGCCGGTCTTTCATCAAGCTGAATCATGGTTCTTCAGCTTCTCTGTTGATTGCGACACCTATCCCGTGAAGCGTTTTGTCATCCATACGTAGAGCTTCAAATCATGACCCAACGCGCCTTCACCCTCATCGAGCTCCTCGTGGTCATCAGCATCATCGCGCTGCTGATGGCGATCCTGCTCCCCGTCTTGAGCTCGGCCCGTGAGTCGGCCAAGACGGTCCAGTGCAACAGCAACCTCAAGCAGCTTGCCATCGCCGAGCCGGCGTACGTCGCCGACCACAAGGGCACCTTCACCGCGCCGCGAAAGGCCCTCATCGGCGAGTGGGACGACGGGCTGACGGCCACCCCTGCGGCCGACCGATACTTCTCACGCCTGCGAGTCATGACCGACAGCGACCTGTGGGACTATGTGAATCAGAACCTCCTGCTCTTCCGTTGCCCTGTCGCCACCGACATCGCCGTCGGCACAGGCAAACGGCGTGACGACATCCGCTTCACCTACACGAAAAACTATTACCTCAACGGAGACGGCGGCTCCGTCCAGATCGGCAACCGCTTCAAACACGAGTCCGCACAGCGCATCGATCAGGTCAAAGCGGGTCACAACGCCATCGCGCTCTTCGGTGAAGAAAACGCAGACGTCTTCCCCGACGACTGGTACGAGTTCCCGCTGAACAACGGCGACCTGCTTGTCATGCCCCTCACCGCCGCCAAGTGGGACTCCTTCGGCACGTTCCACCGCGGCTACCCCAACGTCAAGCTCCAGGGCACCAATGCCGGCACGCCATGGACCCGCGACGGCATGTCCTACGCCGTCTTCCTCGACGGCCACGTTTCTCAAGTCGAACCCAACGACTCCGCCAAGCTCTCAACATGGATACCCCAATGATGAGTTGTTTGCGAAACGTCAGCTACAGAGCAGCGTTTTAAAAAATGATGTCTAGAGCCGCGACTTGACAGGTCACAGGATGTGCGACTTTTGAGAGTCGCAAGCCACTCGAGATTTCACACCGCTCAACCCGCGTTCTGTCAGCACGCGGCTACAAGAACAATTCCTCGCGTTGCTTCACGCTCTTTCGCCGTTCCACGGGTCCGGCCGGTCGTGGTCACCCGCGATGAGCTCGCGCAACGCCGCTTCGATGTCCGGTTGGCGCATCAGGTGCTCGCCCACGAGGAAGCGGTGCACGCCGTGCGCGAGCATGGCCTCGACGTCGGCCCGCGTGCGGATGCCTGACTCGGTGACCAGCACATCACGGTCGGGCACCTCGGGCAGCAGGCGGACGGTGTGCTGCGGGTCGGTGGTCATCGTCCGCAGGTCGCGGTTGTTGATGCCCAGCAGCTGATAGCCCGGGTGCGGGAAGCCAAGGTGCGGCTTGACCTGGATCAGTGATTCAAGATCGTGCACCTCGACCAGCGTCGTCAGCTTCAGCTCAGTGGCGAGGATGAGCAGGTCGATCAGTTGCGGCTCGCCCAGGCACTCGGCGATGAGCAGGATCGCGTCCGCGCCGGCCGCGCGCGCCTCGTACACCTGGTAAGGCTCGATGATGAAGTCCTTGCGCAACACCGGCAGCGGCACGGCCTGTTTAATCGCGGCGATGTACGAGAGATCGCCCTGGAAATACTGGGCATCGGTGAGGCACGAGATCGCCGATGCGCCGGCCGCGTGGTAGCTGCGTGCGATGGCGACGGGGTCGAAGTCGGCCCGGATGACGCCGGCGGACGGGGACGCCTTCTTCACCTCGGCGATGATCTTCAGCCGACGGCGCGGCTGGGTGACGGCGGCAAAAAAGTTGCGCGGCGGCTCGGTGTCGAGCGCGCGGGCCTTGACGTCTGCAAGCGGTCGCGTGGCCTGGGCCGAGGCGACTTCCTGTCGCTTGGTCCGCACGATCTGGTCGAGGATGTGTTCAGCCATGGGCGTCTGCAACGGGGGTGATCGTTCAAGGGCGCAAATGCTGAGCATAGCGGGGTACGTGGCCGTTGTCCGAGGGTCGGGCCTGCGAGCATCGCAGCCATCAACGCAACGAAAAAACGACAAACACCGGCTCAAAGGCATGGACATCGACCCGGCTCAAGGTAGACTGCATTACTTGCATCGGCTGGCGGCCTGTCAGCTCATTGTGCGAGCGATTTGGGGACCGGCGGTGCCAAGGATCGGCTTACTCTCAGACTCGCACGGAAGAGCGACGACCACACGCAAAGCGGTTGAAGTCCTCCTCGATCAACGCATCGATGTCCTTCTCCACCTTGGAGATGTCGGCAGCGTCGAAGTCATCGACGCGCTCGGCTCCGCGTCCCTGTGCAACCGCGTCCCGCCGCAAGCGCATATCGTCTTTGGCAACACCGACTGGGACCGCGACACGCTCGCCGAGTATGCGCAGGAAGTCGATGTGACAGTCGATGACCCCGTGGGCTCGATCGACCTGGGCGGCGGGACCATGCTGCTGTTCTGCCACGGCCACGAGGCGGACCGCATGAGCGAAGCGCTCGCCAGGCACCCGCGCTACCTCTGTCACGGCCACACACACCGCAAGCTCGACACCCGCCGCAACGGCACGCGCATCATCAACCCCGGCGCACTCTTCCGCGCGGCGACCTACAGCGTCGCGGTCCTGGACACCCAGACCGATACGCTCAGCTTCCACGACGTCCCCGACGCGTGAAGCGGGCCAACAATCGTTACGATCCAGCGTGACGCAACAGGCCGCGCCCGGCAGCGGTCCGGTGCCTCGCCGCTCGACTCTCTGATGTCACCATGCACCCACCCGACCCGCATCACGCCCCGCACACCGCCCCCGAAGACGCCTCGCTTGAAGGCCTTGCCGTGCGCACGTGGGAGACCAGCGACCAGCAGGCCGTGCTTCGGCTGTATGACACCGGACTGCTTGCCGGCCAGATCGCCGCCAACGATACCGGGGCCGACGTTGACAACATCCACGAGGCCTACCTCGACCAGCCCCGGCACCACTTCTGGGTCGCCGAGCACCGCGGCCAGGTCGTCGGCATGATCGCCGTGGCCAGCGATGAAGACGACACCGCCGAGGTCCGACGCCTCCGCATCGACGTGGGGTACCAGGCCACCCGGCTCGCCGCCATCCTCGTCCGCACCGCCCTGCAGCACTGCCGACGCCACGGCTACCTCAAGGTCCGCCTCGACACACGCTACGAACCCACCGAAGCCATCCACGCCTTTGAACAAGCCGGCTTCCAACACACGCGGACCCGCACCGCCGTCGGCAAGGACATGCTCGAGTTCTACCTCGACCTCTACCGCGACGTCCACGACAACACCTGACACGCAGCGATCACGCCCCCACCCCCGGGTCGGTGCTTCACAGACCTACGCATCCGCAGATGGACGGGGATGCACGCGCATCATGCAACACGCATCCACCGTGATGCGCCCCGCAGGTGGGGACAACGATGAGGATGCTTTCCATACCTGTTCATCCGCGTCCATCTGCGGTTCCAAAGCAACATGTGAAAGATCATCCCACCCGTACGGCGCAAATCCTGCGCACCAATGACCGATAGCCCGCTTCCTTTTTTGGAGCAGCCGTCCGCAGAGGTCCGATCCATCAACGGGGTCATTCAGGAGATCGTCATGCTGCTCGCAGTTTTAATCGTACTGACCGTTTACCTTCTCGCGTGCTACGGCTACGGGACGTACCTCCTGATCCGCTCGTATCGCCAGGGCATCCTGACAAACACAGAGCTACAGGCCGAAGACTTTACGCCGCTCGCCAACACCGCCCAGATCGCACACAGCCACCGTTCCGCCCGCGCCGCCTGAGCACCCGGCAAACGGCTTCATCATCAAAAAAGCCGACCTTTTTCAAGGTCGGCTTTATCGTTGGTGCATGTATTACGTCGAGCAAGAGCCGCCGTGTGATCACTCAAGCCGGCGTCGGCATGACGCCCGTAGGCGTGTCGTCCTCGCCGCGTGGGAACGGCGACACTCTGTTTGCATCCGGCGCGACCTTCTTTTCCTTCTCGGCAGCGAGAAGCTCCGCCACCGACGGCTTGCGCAGCGGCTGACCGTCGAACACGCGCTTCACTTCGTCGTAGGTGAGCGTCTCGTACTTGAGCAACGCTTGGGCGAGGTCTTCGACCTGCGTGCGGTGAGTGTTGATGAGGTCGTATGCTTCACGGTAGGTCCGGTCGATGACGGCCTTGACTTCTTCGTCGATCAACTGGGCCGTCTCATCGCTGTAGAGCTTGTCGGCCTGTTCCCAAGGGTTGCGCGACTCGTCGTGACCCAGGAGTTGGAAGCCCAGCTTGTCCGACATGCCGTACTCGGTCACCATGGAGCGTGCGATGCTGCTGGCTTGACGGATATCGCCGGCGGTGCCGTTGTACTGGTCGCCCGTGAACATCTCTTCGGCGATGCGCCCGCCGTACGACACGCGCATCATCGCGAGCAGCTGACGCTTGCTGTAGATGTATTTGTCCTTCTCGGGCAGCATGAAGGTCGCACCCAGAGCCGGGCCACGAGGGATGATCGTCACCTTGTGCAACGGCTCGCTGTCGCTGTCGTGGTACATGATGAGCGCGTGACCCGCTTCGTGATAAGCGATGACGCGCTTCTCTTCCTGTTCGACTTTGCGTGACCGCTGGGCCCGGCCGTAGCGGACCTTGTCGCGTGCTTCTTCGAGGTCTTCCTGCTCGACGAACTCTTTGTTCTGGAGCGTTGCGGAGATCGCGGCCTCGTTGATGATCGCCGCGAGTTCAGCACCGCTGAACATCGGGGTGCCACGTGCGAGTCGTTCGAGGTCGGCGTCGGGCGAGAGCTTGATCTTGCGGGCGTGAACCTTCAGGATCTCCATCCGGCCTTTGATGTCGGGAAGCGAGACCTGGATCTGGCGGTCGAACCGGCCGGGCCTGGTGAGCGCGGGGTCGAGCACGTCCGCCCGGTTGGTCGCGGCGACGACGATGACCTGATCGGAGCTGTCGAAGCCGTCCATCTCGACGAGGATGGCGTTGAGCGTCTGTTCCCGCTCGTCGTGCCCGCCGGAGGTGAAGCCGGAGCTGCGCTTGCGGCCCACGGCGTCGATCTCGTCGAGGAAGATGATGCACGGCGAGGAGTCCTTCGCCTGCTTGAACAGGTCACGCACACGCGATGCGCCCACGCCGACGAACATCTCGACAAAGTCCGAGCCGCTGATCGAGA
>DAIOEG010000091.1:0-1988 GCA_036746415.1 Phycisphaera sp.
GCAGCGGCAGGCCCATGACGGTGGCGGGGTCGCCCTCGACGCGGATCGGCCAGCGAGCGTCTTGCCGATCGGCGAGGTTGTACCCGCCGGCCTTGCCCTGCCAGGCGTTGGTGTCGAGGTACTGCTGCAGCGCCTCTTCGCTGACGTGGCCCCAGTGAACAAGCGCGGTGTCGCCGAGCGTGAGGACGCGCTCCTGGTGGGCCAACGCGACGCCTGTAACGACGCGGTGCGTCCGGTCGATCATGCCGTGGAGGATGCGGTGCGCGTCGTCTCGGTCGATGGGCTTGCCCACGAGTCGGCCCATGTCGTCGACGCAGAGCGTGTCGGCGGTGAGCACGATTGCGGTCTGAGTGAGCCGGGGGTCAAACGAGTGGAGCTTGCGCAGCGCGAGACCGACGGCGTAGGCCTGCGGGTCATCATGCGTGTTGGCATCGGGCTGATCGGGGTCGGCATAGGGCGGGTTGAGGATGCTGAAGCGCAGGCCAGCGCTTCGGAGTAGCGCGGCTCGCTTGGGCGATTGGCTGCCGAGGATGAGTTGTTGGGGCGTGGGCGTTGGCATGGTTGCTCGGGCAACGTAGCTCATTGTGGGAGGGGTGTTGGCCGGGCGTTTGGAAGAATGCAGAGCCGTCGATGCGGACTTTCAAAGGTTTGATGACCCTTACCCCGATAAGCAGTTGGACAGGTAACCAAACACACCCGGCTGGGGCCGTGCCGTGCGCATCATCTCGATCATCAACCAGAAAGGCGGCTGCGGCAAGACGACCGTGGCCATCAACCTCTCGGCCGTGCTGGCTCGCAAGGGGTACCGCACGCTGCTGGTCGACATGGACCCGCAGAGCCACTGCGCGCTGGGGTTGGCGGTGCCCGAGTCGCGGATCGAGCGATCGGTCGCGGACTTGTTGCTTGCGGGCCTCGATGGCAGCGTGTGCGTGGCGGACCTGGTGTGGCAGGTGTCGCGGGGCCTGGACCTGTTGCCCTCGACGATGGCTCTGGCGGGCATCGAGCAGCGCTTGAGCACCGCGCCGGACAAGGACCGCCGATTGGCGCAGGTGCTCGCTTCTGCGGGGGATTACTACGACTTTTGCATCATCGACAACCCGCCGAGCATCGGGCTCCTGACGTTCAACGCGCTGCGTGCGGCGGACGAGGTGCTGATCCCGGTGGAGACGGGTTACTTCGCGCTTCAGGGCAGCGTGCGTCAGGCGCAGACGATCGAGATGCTGATCCGGCGGGTCGGTCACCGCGTGCGTTTCAGCGTGCTGCCGACGATGTATGACGTGCGGACGAAGCTGGCGCGGGAGATCTTGTCGGAGCTGCGTCGGCAGTTCGGCGAGCAGGTCCTGCCGCTGGTCATCAACTTCAACAGCAAGCTGAAGGAGGCCGCGAGCTTCGGCCAGCCGATCACCGAGTACGACCCCGGGTCGCGTGGGATGCAGGACTTCGATGAGCTTGCACAGTGGTTGCTGCAGAACCCGCCGGAGCCGCCGGTGTCGATCATGGCGGACCCGTTTGTGGACTTCAATCAGGTGCGCGAGGTTGAGGCCGAGCCGTTGTCGGAGGAATTCAGCGACAGCGTGCGTCAGGCCGTTGCACCGGTGAGCGCTGGGCCGATCGCGCCGGCGTCACAGCAGGCATCGGGTCAGACGTCGGCCCCGGTGGGTCGTGCGGGCTCGCACCCGGCTCTGAGTCGCGCGGCGGAGTTGGTGGAGCGTGCCCGGGCGTTGTCGGCTCGGACGGCGGCGATCTCGGCGCGCATCGGCCGGGACGACGACTTCGTGGCCGAGGTGCTGCCGATGCACCGCAACCAGCCCGGCGACATCGTGTCACCCACGCAAAGCACCAGCCCCGCGCACAACAAGCTGCAACAGCTCTACGGCGTTCGGCTGACGGCGCAGGGCGTGTTCTTCATCCAGCCGGGCACGGCGGACGCGAACCTGTCGATCGCGGCGGACTTCAACCAGTGGACGCCGGCCCGCACACCGCTTGCG
>DAIOEG010000091.1:1998-8504 GCA_036746415.1 Phycisphaera sp.
CCGCCGGGGCGTTACCGATACCGGCTCGTGGTCAACGGTGAGTGGGTCCGCGACCCCTACAACCCCACGACCGAAGAAAACCCCTACGGCGAACTCAACAGCATCATCGACGTGGTGACGCAGGCCATCGCGGTCTGACGACGACGCTTCGCGGTGCGAGATCGAACTGATTCTGAAACCCTCGGCTGGAAGCCGACTTCACGGTGCCCGTCATGGACGACGAACGCAACCACATCCTGCCCGGCAAGCCGACCGCGCCGCAAGGCCCGCCCACGACGCGCGCGGCGGCGAACACGACGCTGGATGACTTGGCGGACTTGTTCCTCACGGGCACAACAGGGCCTGCGCCGGTGATCCCACCCAAGGCGATGCCTGCGGCGCGCGACCCGTTGGCGGGGCCTGCGCCGTTTAAGTTGGCGCCCAAGCCGGCGCAGCGGCGGGTGGGGGGGGAGCTTGGTGAAGACCGGGCCGACACGGCCCGGCTTGCGGGACGTAGCGCGGAGAGGAACGAGAAGCCGGCGCTTCGGTTCACGGGGGCGGTGGTCGAGGATGTGGACGAGATGGACTCTCGGCCCGAGCGAGACGTGTTGTTGCCTGCGCCTTCGCCTCGGTTGGAACCGCCGATGGTGGAGGCGGTGTTGCTTGGGAATCTCCCGGGGCTGGCGGGTGCGTGGTTGACGCAGTATGCGCAGTTGCTCGCGCAGCAGGACGGCCCGGTGGCGGTGCTGTACCTGGACCCGGTGGGGGACGCGGGTGATGGCCGGGTGGACATGGAGCTGGTGGAGCCATCGATCCAGAGCGCGGCGACGGGGTCTGCGGTGCGGTTAGCGCCGGCGGGCCCGACGCGGTTGCGTGACACACTGGAGGCGTTGTGCCGATCGGATGCCCAGCCGGTGCGGACGGTGCTGGTGCATGCGGACGCGGAGCCGGCGGTGTTTGAGTTGCTCGCGGATGTCCCGGCGTGGACGTTGTTGACCGGCGCGGACCCGATGGCGGTGAGTGCTGCGCGGGCGACGTTTGAGCGTTTGTTGGAGGGTTGCGGCCCGGTGCCGCCGACGCTGGGCGTGGTGGTGATGGGCGCGGAGGGGTCTGCGGCGCTGAGCGTGGCCGAGTCGTTGAGCGAGTCGTTGTCGGTGGTGGTGACGTGCGTTGGTTTTCAGAAGCGTTTGATGCCGGTGGCGGTGCGCAGCGTGGGTGCGTTTGCGGGGTTGAGCGCACAGTGGGGCCACTTGAGCGCATGGCTCGCGGATCACAGCGTGTCGGTGGAGGAGCCGACGGTCGAGGCGGTCGCCGTGCCGAGCGAAACGAAGGTGGAGCCGTTGCCGGAGGTGGTGGTGCCGCAGCCGGTGGCGATGCCACCGAGGGTTCGGCCGTCGCCGCGTTTGAACAGGGCGATGCCTGTGAAGGAAGTGGTTGCGGAGACCGGGCCGACACGGCCCGGCTCACTGGGCGGCTCAGAAGCGTTGAAAGAGGCGGTGGTGCCTGCGTCTGTCGCGCCTGTTGTTGATTTTGCGGAGGCAGCGGCGGAGCCGGATTTGTTGGGGTTGTTGTCTTCGACGCCGGCGGCGATTGAAGGGGCGACGGTGCTTCAAGCGCGTTGCCCTGCCCAGCCGGAGACGATGCTGGTGCTGGACGCGGTGGGCCGATTGCACCTGCTCGCGGTGCATCAGGCGGCGGGCGATCACGCGCGGTCGGCGGGCGAGGCGATGCTGCGGTTGACGGACGCGGCGCAGTGGGCGCGGGAACACCGGGACTTGCTGGCATTAACGCTGCACGGCCGATCGATCGATCGCGCGTCATTGCCAGCGTTGCACCTGTTCACGGACCGCGCGGACCTCGCGGTGCCACTGCTGGCAAAGCCCGGGCCTGCGCTGAACCTGCACCTGCTTCAGCGCGTGCGTGTGGGCGAGGTTGCGACGTGGTTCTGCACGCCGTTGCAGCGGGCGGTTTGAGAGCCCAAGGTCGGTGACCTCGGGCTTCTGCGGCATGTGATGATTTAGGAGATGCCTTGGACGCGTTGCGAGAGCATCTCGACGGTGCCGGCGTAGTTGGGGTCGGTGTGGACGAGTGAGTCGATCTTCTGGACCGAGTGCATGACGGTGGTGTGGTCGCGTCCGCCGAAGAACGTGCCGATCTCTTCGAGTGACAGGCCCGTGCGTTGCCGTGCGAGGTACATGCAGACCTGTCTGGGCTCGGTGACGGACTTGTGTCGTCGCTTGCTTTGCAGTTCTGTGACGCGGATGCCGTAGTAGTCGGTGACGACTTCGACGATGCGTTGGAACGTGACGCGTGACGAGGGCTCGGCGGGCGACTCACCCATGGCCTTGCGTGCGACGACCAGGTCGAGCGGCTTGTCGAGCAGCTTGGTCTGCGCCTGCAGGTTCTTGATCGCGCCTTCGAGTTCGCGCGCGTTCGTGTCGATCTTGCGTGCGATGTACTCGGCCACCTCAGCGGGCAGCTCGAGGCCGAGCAGCTTGGACTTGGCGTACACGATGGCGAGGCGGGTCTCGTACGTGGGCGGTGTGATGCGTGTGACGACGCCCCAGGAGAAGCGGCTGATGAGCCGTTCGGTCAGGCCGGGGATCTCGTGCGGCGCGGCGTCAGAGGAGAGCACGATCTGTTTTTGTTGCTGGTGGAGTTCGTTGAAGGTGTGGAAGAACTCTTCCTGCGTCTGCTCTTTGTTATCACGGAGGAAGTGGATGTCGTCGATGACGAGCATGTCGGCGTCGCGGTAGTGGTGGCGAAACGCGTGCATCTCGCCGGCCCGGAGGCAGTCGACGAACTGATTGATGAACTTCTCGCAGGAGACGTAGACGATGTGGAAGTCGCGTCGCTTCTGGAGGATGTGCGAGCAGATGGCCTGGAGCAGGTGCGTCTTGCCTTGGCCAACGCTGCCGTGGATGTAGAGCGGGTTGTAGGTCTTGGCGGGGTTGTCGGCGACGGCCCGGGCGGCGGCGACGGCCAGGTCGTTGTTGGGCCCGGCGATGAAGTTGCTGAACGAGTAGTCGGGCTGGAGGATCAGGCCCTCGTCGAGTTCGGCCGGCAAACCGGCGCGGACGACCACGGGCCGTTGCACGCCGTCGTTGCCGACGGGGTGGTCGTTGTTGCTGTCGTCCATGGGGTCGTGGTGGACGAAGCGGACGGCGACGAGCTGGCCGGTGATTTGTTGCGCGGCCTCGGTGAAGGGTTCGAGGCAGCGTTTCTGCAGGTAGGTCTGCTGCACGGTGGTCGCGGTGCGGATCTCGAGCAGCCCACCATTCATGTTGAGCGGCTGGAGGTCTTCGAACCACTGGCGGCAGATCGGGCCGTGCTTGTCCCGGAGGTAGGCCATCATGTGGCCCCAGGACGAAGGATCGAGCTTGGCGCGGGAAGGGGTCGGCATGGGGTCAAAACAACAGGGCAACCGTACGGACGGTGCTTCGTTTATGGGGTCACAGTCGGCGGTATCACCCGCCACGCGTCACGGACAGCTTGTATCAGGTGCGGGACGGGGCCCACCAAGGCACGCGTCGAAACATCGTGTGCACCTGAGTCCTCAAGCGAGACCGACGCACACTACGATCGCGCCGCGAAGGTGTCAATGCCCGAAAACATCGGGTGCCTTGCTCCCCAAACGCGGTCGGTGGTGTTGCCAACTCCGATCGACGATATGGCTCCTGATGCAGGAACAAGTTATGCGCGACACAGCGATCGTGATGTTCGACGATGGTCGGGGACGGTTCGGGCCGATGACCGATCGACGCCCCGCCTTCGCGCTGCGCAGCGGCGCGTGGACCAACCGCCAGCGCATCGAACACACGCTGCGCAGAACGATCGACGGCGCGCTGGTGCCCGATCGTCTCCGTGATGTGTGCGCGACGCGCGAGCCAGCACTGCTGGTCAACGACCTCGCGCCCTTGGGCGATCGGCCGGTGTTGCTCATCAACGGCCGATGGCCCGCCGTCGGCGTTTCGTGGGACACGCTCGCCCACAGCCACGCGTGGCTCGTCAACGATGAGCTGCTCGCTGCGCGGTGCTCCGCAACAGCCGTGCAGGAGTGGTGGCACGGCCCGCGCACCGGCGTGCCCAGTGGGTGCTCCGCCGTTGGATTGGAACCCACCAACGACGCCGCGCTTTACGCCCGGCCCTGGCACCTGCTCGACCACCTCGACCGCGTGCTCACCCACGACCTGCTCGCGCTGGACATGCCGACGCACAACGCGCCACCCGACCCCAGCATCATCACGCTCGGCCCGCACCGCGTGCGCATCCACCCCTCGGCCCGCGTCTTCCCACACGTCGTCTTCAACGCCGAAGCGGGCCCGATCGTCATCGATGCACACGCCGTCATCCAGCCCTTCACCGTCATCGAAGGCCCCGCGTACGTCGGCCCCCACAGCGAGCTCGCTGCACACACCGCCTTACGCAGCACCACCGTCATCGGCCCCATGTGCAAGGTCGGCGGCGAGGTCAAGGCCTCCATCCTCACCGGCTACTCCAACAAAGCACACCTGGGATACCTCGGCAACGCGATCATCGGAGCGTGGTGCAACCTCGGGGCCGACACCAACGTGTCCAACCTCAAGAACACCTACGGCCCCGTGCGCATGCAACTCACACAAGACACGCCCGCCGAAGACACCGGCCGAACGTTCCAAGGCCCGCTCCTAGGCGACTTCGTCAAGACCGGCATCGGCACGCGCCTCGTCACCGGCTCGTGCATCGGCACGGGATGCTCCATCGTGCTCTCGACCTACGCCCCCAAGTTCGCCCAGCCCCTGGGCTTCTACACCGACCAAGGGCGACAGCCCTACGACATGGATGCCTTCTTCGACACCGCCGACGCCGTCCTGCAACGCCGACAAAAACACCTGAGCCCCGCCGACCGAAACCTGCTGCGATCACTCCAACCCTGAACCCCATAAACCCCACGCTGCGCAGCTGCGTGGGGTGAGTGAAGTGGGTGATGACGGGCCCCACGCAGCTGCGCAGCGTGGGGTTCACGGCACCTCATCCGCAAACCGCTTCGGCTCCTCTTCCTTCACGATCGTCACGACGCGCTCCCGCCCGTCGCTTCGCTTCACGCCGACATCGACAAAGGTGAGCCGCCACCGCTCGCCGTCCCGCCGACCGATGACGCGGACCCCGCCGCCGCCGCCCGGCCCGCTCACGCTCATCATCAGCTCGGCCCGCGTCCCGTCTTCATCCGTTGTCGTCCCCGTCACCAACCACCCCGGCTCGATCGGCGTGCCCAGGTCCGCCTGCACCACCGCGTCCGCCCGCACCGCCTCCACCGCCAGGGCATGCACGGGGTGCGACGCCAGCTGACTCCGCACCACCAGCACCACCACGCAAAACCCGATCGCCCCCACACCCAGCGGGATCAGCATCGTGAGCAGCAGCGCCCGCATCGGGTGCCGACGGTGCCACGGCAGGTTCACAAGTTCTTCAACCATGCCCGTCATCGTAGATCGTCCAGCATGGTGTGCCCACCCCATCGCTCATTGTTCAAACCATTTGGAACCGCAGATGAACGCGGATGGACGCAGATGCCATCACGGGCAAAAACTCGACCATGTTTGTGATTTTGTTCTTCATCTGTGTGCATCTGTGTCCATCTGTGGCTAGAAAACCGCCCCGCAGACCACCCAGCCCGCCCCCGCTTCGGTTACAATGCCGCGTCCCACACAAAATCACCCCCGACCCCGAGACCCATGAACAGCCCCACCCTCCTGCGAAACGTCGCGGTCATCGCGCACGTTGACCACGGCAAGACCACCCTCGTCGACCAGCTCCTCTATCAGTCCGGACAGTTCCGCGATGCCGACCTCGACAAGCTCGCCGGCGGGCAGCACGGCCTGATCATGGACACCGGCGATATCGAGCGCGAACGCGGCATCACCATCACCGCCAAGAACTGCGCCATCCGATACGTCGCCGCCGACGGTCGCAACGTCCGCATCAACCTGATCGACACCCCCGGCCACGCCGACTTCGGCGGCGAGGTCGAACGCGTCCTGGGCATGGCCGACGGCGTGCTCCTGCTCGTCGACGCCGCCGAAGGCCCCATGCCCCAGACCCGCTTCGTGCTCGGCAAGGCCCTCAAGCACAACCTCAAGCCCGTCGTCATCGTCAACAAGTGTGACAAGCCCGGCGCTCGCCCCGACCAGGCCGTCAACGAAGTGTTTGACTTGCTCGTCGAGCTGGGCGCGACCGACGCGTCGCTCGACTTCCCCACCGTCTTCTGCTCCGGCCGGGACGGATGGGGCGTGCTCGACCTGGCCAACGATGAACGCAAAGACCTTCGGCCGTTGTTTGAAACGATCATCAAACACGTCCCCGGCCCGTACTCGGAGAACAACCCGCGCACCGTCTCCAACGGCTTCACCAGCCGCGAGATGGCCATGGAAGCCCCGCTGCAACTCATGGTCACGTCGCTTGACTTCAGCGACTACGTCGGACGCATCGCCATCGGCCGAGTCGAACGCGGCGTCCTCAAAGCCGGCGAAGTCATGGTCCTCCACCGC
>DAIOEG010000092.1:0-748 GCA_036746415.1 Phycisphaera sp.
AGCCGCAGTGGTGTCCGGTCGACCCCGGGAAGATCGCATCGCTGTTGTCGTCGTTGTCGTCCATGACGATCCTGGAAGAGTTCGCAAACCCGTCCCGCAAGCAGCTTGAAGAGATGTCGTTGTCACCGCCGACGGCAGAGGTCCGGCTGATCGGCGACCAGGGCGCTTTTGTCATCTATCTGGGCGACCGCACACAGACGGGCGCGGGGTACATCCAGACCGACACCGGCGTGATCGGGGCCATCGTCGCCGACCTGCACGACATGGTGTATCTCTCGGACCCGGTGCAGTGGCGATCCAGGGCGACACGCCTGCCCGCGCCCGAGCAACTCGACCGGCTCGACATCCAGCTGAACGAGCGCATCACACCGATCCGCCCGGGCTTCAACCCCTTCACGCTGGCTCGCGACGGCAGGGTCTGGTGGTACGGCAACACGGCTGGCCAGCGTGCCAGCTCGGACGCCATCACGCTTGCGATCCAGCAGCTGCGCACCGCCGAGCCGGCGTGGCTGCCCGATGCCGGCAACACACCCGCGGCATCGCTCGCCAGCGCGTACGGCTTGTCCGAGCCACAGGCCGTGGTCACGATGACCGAGCCGACCGGCAGGCAGTTACGTATCACGACGGGGCGGGCCGCAGACCTCAAAGGGCTCCGGCAGTACGCGCGGATCGATGCCTCCATCGCAGCCGACCCGCAGACCGGGGCGGACTGGCGGCTGGGGCCCATCTTCACGGTTCCCCGTGAAGC
>DAIOEG010000092.1:758-3064 GCA_036746415.1 Phycisphaera sp.
GACCTACGAGCGTTTCACCGAGATGTCGATCACGCGCAACCATCCCGATGCAGCGGATGATGCGCTGGGTGTGGTCCGTCGCGAGCCATCGGGCCTGTCGGGTTCAGGTGTGTTTCAAGACCAAGCGCAGGAGAAGCTCGACGTGCTGCTGGCATTGCGCGCTGAGCGTTTCGATGTCGGGTTTGCGACACAAGACCTGCCGGCGTTCGTGGTCGCGCTGCGGTCGGGGCTGAGCGAGTCGAGCACCACGCGGGTCTACCGGTTCGGCAATGACTCGCTGTGGCACCGCGATGGCGAGACCGTGGCGTACCGCTTCGCCAATGAGGCGCTGCCGCCGTGGCTGCACAGTTTGATCGAGTCGCGTTGACGACAGCCACACATAAAAACAGGCCAACGTTTTCACGTTGGCCTGTGAAGAAATTAAATCGTTATGCAGACTTACTCGGTGGGGGGCATGAGCACCGCGTCGATGACGTGGATGACACCGTTGGACGCGAGCACATCGGTCGTGACAACGGTCGAGTTACCGTTAAGCTTCAGTGCACCATCGACGACTTCGAGGGCGATCTTGCCGCCTTGGAGCGTGGGGGCCTCGCTGAGGGTGACAGCGGTCTTGGCGGGCACCTCGCCTTCAACGACGTGGTACAGCAGGATGGCCTTGAGCTGCTCGATGTTCTCGGGCTTTAGAAGCGACTCAACCGTGCCTGCTGGCAGAGCGGCGAAGGCAGCATCGGTCGGAGCAAAAACGGTGAAAGGTCCACCGGTCGAGAGCGTCTCAGCCAGACCGGCTGCTGTTGCGGCGGCAAGCAGCGTGTTGAACGAGCCGGCGGCGGCTGCGGTCTCGACGATGTTGACCTTCTCCGCTTTCTTCTCGCCGTAACCGTATGCCGCGCCCTTGTCGGCCTTGGCCGAGTACGAGCAGCTCCCGTCACCGGCGTACGCCAGAGACGCGGTGCCAGCGACCAGGGCGGCCGAGGCGGTCATTGCAGTCACGGTCTTCAGAATCATTCCAGCGTTCATCACAGGACTCCCTTGTTTGAGGTTCACTCGTGCATTTAGACGTACGAAGGTTATAGCGCGGTGGTTTGCCGACGGCCAGTTTTTTGGTGATGAATGTGGAATTACTTACCGATGCTTCGTCAACGCCTAATGTTGTGTATGAGTGATCGCAAGCTGCCAAGCGTTGTATTGACGGATGCAGAGTGGAAGGGGCTCCTGTCGCCGCAGGAGTACCGCGTGCTTCGCAAGAGCGGCACGGAGTATCCTGGGACGGGCCGGTATCTCGACGATGATGCGGGCCGTGCGGGTGCGTATTGCTGCGCGGGGTGTGGCAACGCGTTATACGCATCGACGAGCAAGTTCCACTCGGGCTGTGGCTGGCCGAGCTTCTTTGAAGAGGTTCGTCCGGGAAGCATCGTGCTGCACCACGACAGGACGCACGGCATGGTGCGCACCGAGATGCGCTGCGCGGTGTGTGACGGGCACCTAGGCCACGTCTTCGACGATGCGCCGCACACGCCCACGGGCAAGCGTCACTGTGTGAACGGCACCTCGATCGTGTTCGTACCCGAGGGCCGAGATGCGCAAGAAGTCCTGGCCGAGCACCGCGCGACGAAACGGCCTTGATGTGCTCAGGCGGTGTGCGGCGCGGGCCCCGGCGGTATGCTCGCGCGATGACCATGCATACGCTGATGCTACCAGCAGAGAATGACCTGCCACTGATCACTCTGCACGGCGGCGGGGGCCTGACGTTCAAGCTGTTACCGACCGGCGAGGTGTACGCCATTGAGTGCGGCGGGGTGCTTGTGAACCAGTTGCTGGGCGACCCGCTCATGGGCGGCGGGGGGTCGGTGTACCTGCGGGTGCATGAGGCCAACGCCTGCACCGGTCGGCGGGTCAACACGCGCTGCCTGTCGGCTGATGAAGTGGAGGCACGAGCGTTTGAACACTCGTTGACGTACGCGGGGTTTGGTGGTGCGTGGGGCGCTTTGCGTTGGCGGTGCGTCCTGGAACTGGACGCCAAGGCGAGCCGGTGGGCGTGGCGGGTGGATGTGATCAACGCAGGCGAGCACGCGGTGACAGCCGACGCGGTGTACGCGCAGGACGTTGGTTTAACCAGCCGATTCATGGCACGGCTGAACGAGTTGTATGTGAGTCAGTACCTGGATCACCGTCTGCTGATGCACGAGCGGTGCGGGCCGATGGTGGCGACGCGTCAGAACCTCGCGGTCGATGGCCGACACCCCTGGCTGCTGTGCGGGGTGGACAGCGGCGCGTTGCGGCGCATCATCCTCATTAGATATTCG
>DAIOEG010000092.1:3074-8471 GCA_036746415.1 Phycisphaera sp.
GGCGGCGGCGATGACGGACATGGCGGACTGGCTGGGGCGGTCCCACCGTGACACGCGTGTCCCCGAGCAGTTGAGTGCCACGCACTTAACCACACGCCGGCGACAGGGCGAGCACGCGGCGGCGGTGTTGCAGGCGAGCCCGGTGTCGATCGAGCCGGGGGCCTCGGCGAGCTGGCGGTTCGTTGCGGTGTTGCTGGCCGACCACGCTGAGGCAACCAGCGAGAGCGACCTTGCCCATTGGCAAGCATGGGGCCATCGCAACATTGGCAGTGCTTTATCCGGCGAGACAGGCATCGCACAGCATGACGTTTTCCCATCCTTTTCAAGTGTTTTCGAGAGCATGACGCTGGACGAGGCCTCGCTAGCGATGCAGGTGAGCGGACAGCATCGTCACGTGGAGCGTCATGAGGGCGTCGTGCAGTCGTTCTTCGTGCACGAACATGCGCACGTTGTCACACGCGACAAAGAGCGTCGCACGGCCCGGCCCACGGGGCACGTGCTGCGTACTGGCGAGGGCCTGCTGCCCGCAATCGATCACCTGTGCTGCACGTGCTGGATGCGCGGCGTGTTCGCGTCGCACGTGGCGATCGGGAACACGAGCTTCGGCAAGATGATGCCCATCGCGCGCAGCCCGCTGGACGCGATCGCAAGCGGCGGCCTGCGCATCATGGTGCGCAGCGCAGCAGACCCGGCCTGGCGTTGGCTCACGGTGCCTTCGACGTTCAGCGTCACACGCGCGGGCTGCGCGTGGTCGTACATCGGGCACGGGGTGCACCTGCTGGTCACGGTGGATGCGTCGCCCAACGCGCCCTTGCTGGATTACGCGTTGTATGTGTTGGCGGGCGAGGCCGTGGAGTGTCGCTTGGTGTCGTGGGTGTCGCTTGGGAACCACGAGCTGGACCAGCGCGGCGAGGTGGTCTTCGACGATGCGCGTGGCGTGGCAACGCTTCGGCCCGTGGCGGATTCGTTCTGGGCGCAGCATGTCCCGGACGCTTGTTTTGCAATGGCTTTGGAGGATCGTGCGTCGTGGTCGGCGATGGGCGGCGGGTCGGTGCTTGGGCTGCGTGATGAGCACGCGCCGATGGTGGTGATGCAGAGCGTGGCGGTGGGTGGTGTGTCGGGCGAGTCGACCGAGCCGGGCGTGCTGCGTTGGCGGATCGCCGGTGGTGTGTCGGGGGTGTCGTCGCTTGAAGCGGTGTTGGAGAGCGCCGCGGTGGACCCGTCCGAGGCGGGCCGGCATTGGCGGGTTCTCTTGCCAGCGGCGGCGGTGGCACACACGGCGGATGAGCGTGTGTCGCGGGTGGGTGATGCGCTGCCGTGGATGATCCACAACGCGGTGATCCACATGAGCAGCCCGCACGGGCTTGAGCAGAACAGCGGCGCGGCGTGGGGCACGCGCGACGTGTGTCAGGGGCCCGTGGAGGTCCTCGCGGCCTTGGACCGTTTGCCCGTGGTGCGTGAGGTGTTGTGCGAGGTGTTTGCGAATCAGTTCGAGCCGGCGGGCGATGGGTCGGGTTACGGGGGCCACTGGCCGCAGTGGTTCATGCTCCCGCCGTTTGGGCAGATCAGGCCTGATGAAGCGCACGGCGACGTGATCGTCTGGCCGCTGCTGGCGTTAGCGGATTACCTTGAAAACACGGGCGATGCGACGCTCCTGGACGTGACGTTGCCGTTTGTCGTGCAGGCGACGCATCGGTCGGGCGATCAGCGGGCGCGCTTACTCGAACACGTTGAGCGTGCGCTTGACCATGTTGATGCGCACCGCGTCGCGGGCACGGCGTTGCCCATGTTGGGCGAGGGCGATTGGAATGATGCGCTGCAGGCGTCGGACCCGCTCATGCGTCGTCAGCTCGTGTCGGGTTGGACGGTGCCGTTGCTGTATCAAGCGCTGTCGAAGCTCGCCGGTGCGCTGCGCCGGCTGAACCGTGACGCTGCGCTGGTGAAACGATTGGAGACCAGCGCCAGCGCAATTGCGCGTGACTATCAGCGGTTTATCGTGAAGGACGGGCAGGCGGCGGGCCTCGTGCGATTTGAAGGTGGCAGGGCGGTTGAGTGGCTGCTGCATCCCAGCGACACGCGCACGGGCATCCATCACCGTTTGCTCGCGGTCGAGCGCGGCGTGCTGAGCGGGCTGTTTACGGTGGAGCAGGCGGAGCATCATGTCGGCCTGATCGAGAAGCACCTGCTCGGGCCAGACGGCGCTCGGCTGATGACCCGCCCGCCGAGGTATCACGGCGGGCTGGAGTGCACGTTCAAGCGGGCCGAGTCTGCGGCGGCGTTTTCGCGTGAGATCGGGCTGATGTACGCACATGCACATCTGCGCTATGCGGAGCTGCGCGCGGTGATGGGCCACGCCGATGCGTTGTTCGAGGCGTTGCTGAAGGTCAGCCCGGTGGCGATCGCACAGAGCGTGAGCGGCGCGGAGCCCCGTCAGGCCAACGCGTACTTCTCGTCGTCAGACGCGTGCTTTGACCACCGCGATGAGGCCGATGCGCGGTACGGCGAGTTGATGTCGGGCGAGTCGGACGTGCGCTTCGAGGGCGGCTGGCGGGTGTATTCATCCGGGCCTGGGATCTATGTGGGCTTGGTGGTGCGTCGCTGGCTGGGCCTTCGGCGGAGCTTCGAGCACGTCGTGATCGACCCGGTGCTGCCCGCGTCACTGAGCGGTTTGCGCGCGGCGTTACCGATGTTCGGGCGCACACTGCGCGTGACCTACACACACACCGGCTCGCCGTCGGCCACGCTCAACGGCCAACCCCTGCCGACCGTCGGACGCGAAGCCAACCCCTACCGCGCCGGCGGGATCAAGGTCTCCGCCGAGCGGTTCACCACGCTCTTACACGAGGGCGAGAATGTGTTGTTGGTGACGTATGGATGAGCGGGTATTCACGCGTGAAGTGACGCCAGTCACCCCGATCGCCCGGACGACAGTTGAAATGAATCAGCAATGCACTCGAATGGATTCGAACCATTAACCGCCGGTTCCGTAGACCGGAGCTCTATCCAATTGAGCTACGAGTGCAACACGCTCGCTGACGCGAGCAAATCAAGATACCCGCGCCGGGGGCGGCGAGCAACTGTTGCGGTCGGCTTTGTGCAGGTTCCACGTGGTCGGCCACGCGGGGCCTTGTCCAACCCCGGTCGAGGCGCGGCTAAACTGACGGCATGACATCGGCGAAGCGGCTGCTGGAGCGATTGATCGAGGTCTTGCGGCCACGCGGGGCGGTGCTGACGGCGTATTCCGGCGGGGTCGATTCGACGCTGGTCGCGGCGGCCTCGCTCGAAGCGCTTGGGCGTGAGCGGGCACCGGTGGCGCTGGGCGACTCGGCCTCGCTGCCACGGCGGGAGCTGGCGGAGGCGATGGCGCTGGCCGAGTCGCTGGGCCTGATCGTCCACGTCGTGTCGCCCGATGAGCAGCTCGACCCGGGCTATCAGGCCAACGCGGGCAACCGCTGCTTCTTTTGCAAGACGCACCTCTACCAAACGATGCACGCGCTGGCCGGGCGGATGGGCATCGCGTTTATCGCCAACGGGACCAACACCGACGATTTGGGCGACCACCGGCCGGGCCTCGTCGCGGCGCAAAAGGCGCAGGTCATCAGCCCGCTCGTCGAAGCCGGGTTGTCGAAAGAGGATGTGCGCAGCGTTGCCCGGCTGCTGGGCCTGCCCAATGCCGACAAGCCCTCGGCGGCGTGCCTCGCGTCGCGCATCCCTTACGGCACGCAGGTCACGCCGGAGCGTCTTGCGCAGGTCGAGGCGGCCGAGGATGCGCTGACGGACCTTGGCTTCACCGGCTTTCGCGTCCGGCATCACGACACGGTCGCCCGGCTTGAGGTGCCTTGGGAGCAGGTTGGCCGGCTGTTCAGCGACGACCTCACCCGCGCAGCCGTGCTGCATGCGGTCAAAAAAGCCGGTTACCAGTTCGTTTCACTTGACCTTGAGGGCTTCCGTTCCGGTAGCGGCAACGTCATGCTGACTGTTGGCGGGAGCGGTGCCTCCGCGTCGTCGTGATGCGATGCCATTCCGCTAAGAAGCTATTTCACACCCGATCGTAAAGAAGATTGAACCGCAGAGGCGCGGAGGACGCGGAGGGCGGACCAAGACTTGATTTGCTTGACTTTTTCGCATGATGTTGACTTGTCTGCTCCGCGCCCTCCGCGGTTCCAATCATGTCTTGGTGTGACTTGTGAAACAGTTTCTGAGCGCACGATCCAAATTGCCCCGCATTGAACGGCGTGTCGCGCATCCCTAGGATGCCTCAACATGAAGAAGAAGTGCGACAAGTGCAACCGCCCGGCCACACACCACGAGGTGGTCGTCATCAAGGGCAAGGCCGTCGAAAAACACCTTTGCGACCTGCACGCCGCCGAAGAAGGCCTCGCCGCCAAGGCCACGCACACGCAGCTGGATGAGCTGCTCACCAACTTCATCACGCTCAACGCCGCCGGCCAAACCGAAAAATCCGCCGCCAAAGCGACCAAGGCCAACGCCACGTGTCAGGGCTGCGGCATGACCTGGGGCGACTTCAAAGAGCACACGCTGCTGGGCTGTCCGCGCTGTTACGCAACATTCGAGAACGCGCTGTCGCCGCTCATCGAGCGGGCTCAAGAGGGCGGCACGCACCACGTGGGCAAGGTGCCGAGGCGCGCGGGTGTGGGCGAGCAACGGCAGATGACGTTGCAGCGGTTGCGTCGGCGGCTCGATGATGCCGTCAAGGCCGAGGACTACGAACTCGCATCCGATCTCCACGAGCAACTGAAGAACCTGGAGACGCCCAACCCATGACCCCGCGCCAACTCATCGACCACGCCGGCGAGTGGCTGCGCGGCAGCGGCCCGCACAGCGAGGTTGTGATCTCCTCACGCATCCGTCTCGCACGCAACCTCGCCGGCTTCCCCTTCGTGAACCAGGCCAACCAGCGCCAGCGTCACGAAGTCGTTGACCTCTGCAAGCAGCGCATCACCAACAAGCGCATCGCCGACAACGTGCTGTGGGTCTCCATGCTCGATGCGCTCCCGATCGATCGGCACCTGCTCGTCGAGCGCCACCTCGTCAGCAAGCCCTTCGCCAGCGAGAAGAACGAGTCGCCGCGCGGCGTCGCCATCGGCGTGGATGAGACCTTCGCCATCATGGTCAACGAAGAAGACCACCTGCGGATCCAGGTGCTCCGCTCGGGCCTGCAGCTCTCCGAGGGCTTCGACCAGATCAACCGCATCGATGATGTCCTCGAAGAAGACCTCGAGTACGCCTTCTCCCGGCGATTCGGCTACCTGACCGCTTGCCCGACCAACGTCGGTACGGGCATCCGCATCAGCGTGATGCTCCACCTGCCCGCACTCAAACTCACGGGTGAGATCGACAAGGTCAAACGCGCCGCACGCGACATGCACCTGGCCG
>DAIOEG010000093.1:0-7024 GCA_036746415.1 Phycisphaera sp.
GAACGCAGATAGACGCGGATGAGACTCTAAAACTTCCCTGCCTCCGGGAGCGGTGTTTTGAGATCACACCTCGTCCGCGTGCATCTGCGTTGATCCGCGGTTTCAAACTTTCCCGTTACATCAACTTAAATCGTTGAGACGGGCAACGCCTTCGTCGGCTCCTTCATGACATCCAGCTCGGTGTCTTTGCGCATCGCTTCGTAGCGTGCTTCGAGTCGGAGTGTCTCGGCCAGCGCATCGCCGACGTGTGCCTCTTCATCGACGACGACGTTGGCTCCGGCCGCCTCGAGCAACCCGACATACCGGTGGTAGCGCGACCGCACCATGATGCGCAGCTTGGGCACCATGCCGCGGGCCTCGACGATGACGCCTACGCACAGCCGGTGGTCGGGCAGCGTGACCACCAGCGCCTCGGCCTGCGCGAGGTTGGCGAGCTTGAGCAGCTCGGGGCTGCTCGCGTCGCCGACGTACGCGCGGTAGCCCGCTTGCCTTGCATCCGTGATGCTGCCGGGGTTGAGGTCGAGCACGACCACGTTGCTGCCGCCGCGATACGCCTTGTCCGCCACGGCTTGGCCGGCCTGCGTCTGCCGGCGGAGCTGCGGCAGCCCGAGCTTGCGCAGCAGCGCTTCGTACCGCTCGCCGATGAGCGGCGCGTATTGCACGAGGTAGGGCGTGAGAAACAGCGTCACGATCGCCACGCTTACAACGGTGTTGAAGAGCAGCCCCTCGCGGTCCAGCACGCCCTTGTCCTGCGCGAGCTGCGCGAGCACGAAGCTGAACACGCCCACCTGACCCATGCATACGCCCGCCGACATCGCCGAGCGATGCGTCAGCCCGAACACCAGCCCCGCCGCGTACACGATCAACGGTTTGATAAACAGCACGAGCCCCACCGCCACCGCGACCACGGGCACGTTGCTCAACATCCACTGCGGGTCGGCCATCATGCCGATGCTCGCGAAGAACAGCGTGACGAAGATCGTCTTGAGCGAGCCGATGTCCCCGCGCAGCTGCGAGGCGATGACCGACTCGCCGATGAAGATCGCCGCGATAAACGCCCCCAGCGCCGCCGACAGCCCCGCCGCGTTCGCCGCCCACGCTGCGCCAAGTGCCACCACGATCGCAAACAGCACGGGCATGTCGCGGTTGCGCGTCGGCTCTGTGAAGCGCAGCATCATCGGCAGCGCATACGCATTGAACAGTGCGAAGAACGCCACAAACGCCGCCACGATCCCGAAGCTCACCAGCGTCTGCCACAGCGTCTCCGCCAGCCCGCCCTCACCGCCCAGCGCGCCGATCAGGAGGATCGCCGGTACGACCGCCGCGTCCTGCACGAGCAGGATGCCCAGCGCGAATCGCCCGTGCGTCGAGTCCACATCGCCAGACTTCGCAAGCGCCGGCAACACGACACCCGTCGAGCTCATCGCCACCGCCGCGCCGATCGCCACGCCCGCCGCCGCGCCAAGCCCGAACAGCCAGACGCACAGAGTCGCCACCGCCACCGTCACGACGATTTGAAAGCACCCCGCGCCCAATGCCGTCAGCCCCAGCCGGCGGAGCTTGCTCCAGGAGAACTCCAGCCCGATCGAGAACATGAGCAGCGTGATGCCCAGCTGCGCGATGCCCACGATTGCGCGTTCGTCGGCGATCAGCCCCGTCACGTTGGGCCCCAGCAGCAAGCCCGCGAGCATGAAGCCCACGATCGCCGATTGACGCAGCCGCTCCGCCACCGCGCCGACCACCATCGCGGTGCCCAGCACGATCAGCCCGTGTAATAAAAGGTCCCAGTTCACTCCGGCAGCGTAACGCGCCGCCGGACGCTTGACGCGATCTATCATTCGAGCGTTCACACCCTCGGACCCACGCGATGTCGCTTACGCCCTCGACCATGCTCCCGCTTGGCACACCCATGCCACACTTCGCCCTGCCCGACACGATCGGCCGCGTCGTCCGCTCCGACGACCTCGCCGGCCGGCCGGTGCTTGTGATGTTCCTCTGCAACCACTGCCCCTACGTCAAGCACGTCGCGCCGCAGCTCGCACGCATCGGCCAGGACTACGCCGACCGCCTCGCTATCGTCGCCATCAACAGCAACGATGCGAACGCGTATCCCGACGATGCGCCGGACAAGATGGCCCACGAGAAGCAAACCTTCGGCTACCCGTTCCCCTACCTGCACGATGCGACGCAGCACATCGCCCACGCCTTCACCGCCGCCTGCACGCCCGACTTCTTCCTCTTCGATCACCACCACCAACTCGCCTATCGCGGCGAACTCGACGACACCAGGCCCCACCGCGTCCGCTCCGGGCTGTACGACGACCGCGACGGCTCGGCCCACGGCAAGACCCTCCGACACGCCATCGATGACGTGCTGCTACACCGAGCCGTCACCGTGACACAACGACCCGCCACCGGCTGCAACATCAAGTGGAAGCCCGGCAACGCACCTCACCACAACAACACCTGAAAGAACTCGCGATGCGTCTCCTCGCGGTTGAACCCTACTACGGCGGATCACATCGGGCGTTCCTCGACGGCTGGCGGTCGCACTCGCGTCACACGTGGGACCTGCTCACGCTGCCGGCCCATCATTGGAAGTGGCGCATGCGCCTCGGGGCCGTCACGCTGGCCGAGCAGGCCCGCGCGCTGGTGTCGCGGGGCCAGTCGTATGACGTGGTGGTGTGTTCGTCGATGCTCGACGTCGCGTGTTGGCGGTCGCTTGCTCCGGTGGCGATGGCGCAGGTGCCGCACATGCTGTATTTCCACGAGAACCAGTGGGCGTACCCGACACAGCGCGGCGATGCGCGCGATGTGCACTTCGGGCTCACACAGCTGACCTCGGCCCTGGCTGTCGTCCAGTCGTGCCGGGTGCGCACCACGCCGATCTGGTGGAACTCGGCTTACAACCGCGACACGTTTTTTGCGGGCCTGGCCGACCTCTTGAGCAAGATGCCCGGCGAGTCGCCGACGCACGCGCTGAGCGCGTTGCAAACCAGCTCGTGTCTTCATCCGCCGGGCTTCGAGGTTTCAAGAGCGACCCCGCCGCGCACGTTCGACCCCGCCGCCGGCAAGCCGATGCGCTTGGTCTGGGCCGGCCGGTGGGAGCACGACAAACGCCCCGAGCTGTTCTTTACAACCGTGCGCACTCTGATCGAGCGCGGCATCGACGTCCGCCTCAGCGTCCTGGGCGAGCGGTTCAACCTCGTGCCCGCCGCCTTTGGGCAGGCCAGGGAACTCTTCGCGTCGCGCCTCGTGCACTTCGGCTACCTGCCGGACCGCTCGGCATATGAAGACGCGTTGTGCGAGGCGGATGTGTTTGTCTCAACCGCTGCTCACGAGTTCTTCGGCATCGCCGCCGTCGAGGCCGCCGCCGCGGGCTGCACCTGCGTCCTGCCCCGCAAACTTGCCTACCCCGAGGTCTTCGGGCGCTGCGCCGTGTACTACGACACCGACCAGGACCTCGTTGAAGAGCTGGCCACGCTGAAGCCACTGGATGCAAGAGACCACGTCAAGCAATACGCCTGGCCGCAGCGCGCTGCGATCATGGACACGGCGGTCGCAACGATCGGCAACTGACCTTACGGCACGCTTTCATGAAATGGGACAAAAACAACGGGATTCACCACCACGTTCTGCCGTGGAGCTCGGTGCAGAGCGCGGCTGCGCTTCGGTGGTGTCGTGGGTCTTCGGCGGTGATGTCCGCCCCTTCTTCAAGCAACCGTTGCATCACGGGTCGGCGGGGCTCGCCGGTGCTCACGCAGCGGTGCAGCGGGGTGTAGGCGACGGGTTCTTTGGGGCAGGTGGCGTTGACATCCGCGTGGGCGTCGATGAGAAAAATGGCGCACGCGTTGGCGGCCTTGTCATCGACGGCTTCGCTGCTGCGGATGGCATCGTGCAGGGCGGTGCGGTCGTTGCTGTTGCGCAGCTCGAGGGAGCAGCCGGCCTTGGTGAGTCGGCTGACGATGTCGGGGTGGCCGAGTCGGGCGGCGAGGTGGAGCGGGCTGCACAGCGCGGCGTCCAGCACGTCCAGCTCGGCATCGGCGGCGACGAGGGCCTCGACGCTGGCGAGCTGGCCCGCAGCGGCGGCCAGGTGCAAGGGCGTCGCTCGGCCGTGCGTGGGCGTGTTGAACCGGGTCCGACAATCGGGTGACGCGCCGCGCTCGAGCAGCAGCCGAACCACCTCGACTTTGCCGAGCAGCGCCGCGTGGTGCAGCGGCAGCCACATCTCCGGGCCGTGCGCCTTGGGCTCGTACGAAAAGCGGTTGAGCCACTGCGGGTGGTCGTCGAGCGCGTGCGCTGCCACGCTTCGGTTACCGGTCCGTACGGCGTCGAGGAAACGCGTGAAGTGCGGGCTGTCGTGGTCGGCGTCCGATGCTTGCATCAGAGTGCACTTTAGCCCGAGTCCCGCGTCGGTGGCGACGTGTCGGGCGATCTATGCTTATCTCGAGGTCCGCCATGTCGGAAGAGAAAGAACCCATCTCGCACGCCCCCCCGGAAGACCACGATCATGCGCTGGAGGCCGACACTGCGGGCCACCGCCCGCGCCGACGGGCCGAGCCGCTGCTGCTGGAGGTCGCGTGGGAGGCGTGCAACCAGGTGGGCGGGATCTATACCGTGCTGCGGAGCAAGGCCCCGACGATGGTGCGTCGCTGGGGCCAGCGTTACTGCCTGGTCGGTCCTTACAACGACAAGACGGCCCCGGTGGAGTTCGAGCCGTTGCCGCTCAACGGCGTGTTCGGCCGGGCGGTGAAGCTGCTGCGCGAGTGGGGCGTGCAGGCCGAGTATGGCCGGTGGCTCGTCACGGGTCGGCCACACCTGATCCTGCTGCACCTGCCGTCGGTGCAGGACCGCCTCAACGACGTGAAGTACCGCCTCTGGGCCGACCACCAGATCCCCACGCCCACCAACGATGCACTCGTGAATGATGTCGTTGCATTCGGCGAGGCGACGCGCCAACTCATGCACGCGCTGGCGAAGGAAGAAGCGCACCGCCGATCGATCGTCGCGCACGTGCACGAGTGGATGGCCGGCGCGTGCATCCCGATGCTGCGTCACGATCAGTGGCCCGGCTCGTTCGTGTTTACGACCCACGCGACGATCCTCGGCCGGTACCTGGCGATGCACAACCCGGTCTTCTACGACCACCTGCCTTTCTTCAACACCACGGAAGAAGCCCGGCACTTCAACATCGAGTGCCAGCACCGCCTCGAACGCGCCGCGGCGCACGGCTCGCACGTCTTCACCACCGTCTCCGACGTCACCGGCCACGAGTGCGAGCACCTCCTAGGCCGTAAGCCCGACGCGATCTTGCCCAACGGCATCAACCCCGCGCGCTTTGAGGCGGTCCACGACTTTCAGGCGTATCACAACACCTACAAGCAGCGGATCCACGACTTTGTCATCGGGCACTTCTTCCCCAGCTACACGTTTGATCTGGACCGCACGCTCTACATGTTCACCTCCGGCCGGTACGAGTACCGCAACAAGGGCATGGACCTCACGCTCGAGGCGCTGGCCCGGCTGAACCACCGGCTCAAGCAGGCAGAGACCCCGATCACCATCGTGTTCTTCCTCGTGACCAAGGCCCCGTTCAAGAGCATCAACGTGCAGGCGCTTCAAAGCAGCGCGATGCTCGCGGACTTCCGCAAAGTGACCGACCAGTTCAAGGAGCAGATCGGCAGCAACCTGTTCTACGCCGCCACGGCGGGCAAGCTGCCGGACCTGAACGACCTCGTGGACGACTACTGGCGGCTGCGCCTCCGCCGCAACCAGCAGGCGTGGAAGCGCAACAACCTGCCGCTCATTGTCACGCACGACCTCGTGGACGATGGCAAGGACGCGGTGCTCGCGCAGCTGCGCAACTGCAACCTGCTGAACCACGAGAGCGACCGCGTCAAGATCGTGTACCACCCCGACTTCATGAACGCGACCAGCCCGCTGCTTGGGTTGGACTACGACCAGTTCGTGCGCGGCTGTCACCTGGGCATCTTCCCGAGCTATTACGAGCCGTGGGGCTACACGCCGCTGGAGTCGATCGCGCTGGGCGTGCCGGCGGTGACGTCCGACCTGTCGGGCTTTGGGAGTTACCTGAACAAGGTCGTACCGGACATCGGGCACAAGGGCCTGTTCGTCGTGCCCCGCCGTCACAACGACCCGGCCGACTCGACCCAGCAACTCACCGATTACCTGTTCGACTTCTGCCAGTTGTCGCGTCGGCAACGCATCGAGCTGCGCAACCACGTCGAGAGCTTCGCACAGCTGTTCGACTGGACGCAGCTGTCCCGGCGATACGACGAGGCGCACGACACCGCGCTGGACCGTGTGGGATAGACCGTCGCATCGACTCTTTCCTGTTTAGCCGGCGAGTTCACTCGCCGGTCGTTGCGGGATGCGTAGAGGCCACGGAACACACGGAAAATAGGAACAGAATGCGGACCAGGCGGGGTGTTGTGCGTGCGAAATCTCGCAACTCAAACTTCGTTGCGGTGCTTGCACCGACTGGCGAGTGAACTCGTCAGCTACACGGGGTTGTGAAGCCGGTGACGGGTCATGCGTGCCCGAGGATGCGCTGCAGCGCTTTGTTGCGGTAGTCCTCGGAGAGTTCGCAGCCCAGCCAGTGGCGTTTGAGTTTGTGTGCGACGGCCAGGGTGGTTCCGCTGCCGCTGAAGGGGTCGAACACAAGGTCGCCTGCGTTGCTGCTGACGTTGATGATGCGTTCGAGCAGCGCCTCGGGCAGTTGGCAGGGGTGCCACTGCTCGCGTTCCTTGAACGAGCCGCAGAGGCGCGACTGCGACCACGTGTCGCCGTCCTGACCAAACAGCGATCGGCCGTTGGTGTCTTCGCCCTCGTCCATCGCGTCCTGTGGCCGCCAGTGCCAGTCGGCCGAGCCGGGGAACTGCTTGAGGTACCACGTGTCATCGGGCAGCTTGCCCTTGGGGTTGGTGCGTTTGTCGGCGTATGTCGTCATGCGGGCCGAGGGGATGGCGGCCTGCTCGTAGTTGAACGTGAATGGCGGATTCTT
>DAIOEG010000093.1:7034-8449 GCA_036746415.1 Phycisphaera sp.
TCTTGGCCAGGTCCGCCCGGGGCAGGCCCTTGCGCGAGACCGCCGCGCTGCCGACGCAATAGAACAGGTGCGCGTGCGAGCGGTTGAACTTCACCTTGCACCGCTGGCCGAAGGTGTAGTGCCAGACGATCCAGTTGCGGAACAACAGCTTGCCCTCGGCCTGGAGCTTCTTCAGGTGGATGCGGGTCTCGGCCGCATACTCATCACCGATGAGGATGTAGAGCGACCCACTGGGCTTGAGCAGCCGAACGGCCGAGTCGATCCAGTCATACGTCCACTGCGTGTACTGCGCATCGCTCTTGCGGTCGTCGTACTCGTCGTAGCCAAACCCGATGTTGTACGGTGGGTCAGCAAACACGAGGTCCACACTGCCCGCCGGCCAAGCGTTCATCAGCTCGATGCAGTCGCCGTGGGCGATGGTGTTGAGCGAGACGATCTGAGTCGCTTCCTGAAGCATGGCGCAAGCGTATCACACCGCGTATCCTGAACCGATGAAGACCACCGTCATCATCACCGAGCACCTCGACGCCGCGGCGGCTGATTGGCTGGCCGAGCGTTGCAACGTCGTCTGGCACAGGCACGACCAGCCGGGGCTGGGGGCGGCGTTGGCGGAGGCGCAAGGGCTCGTGGTGCGGACGTACACGCAGGTGGACGCGGCGTTGCTTGCGCAAGCGCCGGCTTTGCGCGTCGTGGGCCGTGCGGGCGTTGGGCTGGACAACATCGACGTGCCCGCGTGTCGATCCAGGGGCGTTGAAGTCGTGTACACGCCGGACGCGAACACGCAGGCGGTGGTCGAGTACGTCATGGGCCTGATGCTCGACGTCGTTCGGCCGCGCACGGCGTTGCCCCCCGGAAGCGGGGCGGATGTGTTTCATGCGCTGCGCAAGACCGAGGTTGGAAAGCAGCTCGACGAGATGACGCTGGGCGTCGTGGGCTTGGGTCGCATCGGCAAGCGCCTTGGCAAAGCGGCGTCGGCCATCGGCATGCAGGTGTGCGCCTGTGACGTGCTGCCTGCGGAAGAGCTGCGGGCGCAGGTGGATTTCCCGGTCTCGATTGTGACACACGAAGAGCTGTACGCCGGCTGCGACATCGTGAGCGTGCACACCGACGGGCGGGCGAGCAACCGGCACCTCATCGGCGAGCCGGCGCTTGCACTCTTCAAGCCCGAGGCGCTTTTCATCAACGCCGCGCGTGGCATGCTCGTTGACGAGTCGGCCCTCGCATCGTGGTTGAAGGCGCGCCCGCGTGCCACGGCGCTGATCGATGTCCATGACCCCGAGCCGCCCGCCGTGAACGATGCGCTGGGCACGCTGCCCAACTGCACGCGGTACCCGCACCTTGCGAGCCGGACGCACACGGCGATGGCCAACATGAGCTGGGTCGTCCGCGACGTGTGGGCGGTGTTGAACGGCGAG
>DAIOEG010000094.1:0-8411 GCA_036746415.1 Phycisphaera sp.
GAAAGAGCTGCAAGACGCCCCCGCGCCCGCCGAGTTCGAGTACCGCTACCCCGGCCCCAAGCCGCAGACCAAAGAGGCCGCCATCATGCTCCTCTGCGACGCCATCGAAGGCACCGCGCGGTCGCTTGATGAGCCCACGCCGCTTCGGCTGCAACAGATGATCCACCAGACCGCGATGAAGCGGCTGATGGACGGCCAGTTCGACGACTGCTCGCTCACGCTGGCCGAGCTGTCCAAGGTCGAAAAGGCCATCACCAAGACGCTCACCGCGATCTATCACACCCGCATCAAGTACCCCGCGCAGCAGGCAACCGAAACCCCGACCGTCGCGCTGCCTGCGTGACACGCGCCGAGAGATCGCGCACGCAGGGTCACCGGATTGGCTACGGGGGCGTCGCGTCGCGCGGGGCAGGCCCGCAGCGAGCGATCACGACACGTGGGCGTGGTAGTTCGCGGCGTGTGCGGTTCTGGCGTTGCGACGTTTGTCGATGGGGAACAGGAGGGTGACGATGTTGTCGCAGAGCTTCTCGCCGAAGAGGCGGTAGCGGTCTTCGTCGGCGTCGATGAGTTGCTTGAGTTGAGCGGGGGTGTAGTCGTGCTTGGCGAGCCAATCGGCGGAGGCGTCGATCCAGTCGACGTACATCGAGCGTGTGGCTTCGAAGTGGTACTGGAAGGCGTAGGTGGTCATGCCGACTTTGAAGCTCTGGGCTTTGGAGACCGGTGAGGATTGGAGAGGCGCGGGTGTTCCGCCCACGGGTGCTTTGGTGACTTCGCATCCGTGAAAGTGCAGGACGGGGACGCTCCAGGGGATGCCCGAGAGGAGCGGGTCGACGGTGCCGAAGAAGCTGGCGTTGACCCGGCCGATGCCGACCTCGGCGCGTTGCATGCGAGCGACTTCTCCGCCCAGCGCGACGGCGATGAGCTGGGCTCCCAGGCAGATGCCCACGACGGAGATCTTCGCGTCATGCGCGCGTTTGATGAAGGCGATCTCGGGGGCCATCCAGGGGTACTGGTCTTGCTGGTCGGTGTCCATGGGTCCTCCCATGACCAGGACGCCATCGACATCGTCGAGGTCTTGTGGCGGGAGGTCGCCCTTGTATGTGCGGATGATGCGGAGCTTGTGGCCGTGCTCGTTGAGCGCGGTGCCGAGCCGGCCGGCGTGTTCGGTGGGTTCGTGCTGGAAGACGACGATTGCCATGAGCGGACTATAGCGGAAGCGTGTTGTGGCCCGGACGCGTGTGGTGTGTGTTGCGCGGACCCCGGTGTTACGGTGGGCGGCCCATTCGGTCCGTATCGTGTCTCCCATCGAGGTGTCCAGTGCCAACCACCTTCAAACGTATTGCGTTGTCAAGCCCGCTGTTGGCGTTGTGTGTCCTCTCGGCGGCGCAGGACGCGCCGGGGTCGCAGTCGCAGCGGAGCGTCGGCCTCGCCGCCGAGTTCTTCCCCTTCGCGCTGCCACTGGAACAGGCCAGCGACTCGGCCATCGACCTGCGGTCGCTGAACGATGCGCCCGCGGGCAAGCACGGCCACGTGCAGCGCAGCGGCAGCCACTTCACGCTCGCCGATGGCTCGCGCATCCGCTTCTGGTCGATCAACGTCGGCGGGCCCGAGCTGTTCGCCTCCAGCCGGGCCGACATCGACCGCGTCGCGCAACGCCTCGCGATGCACGGCTTCAACCTCGTCCGCTTCCACCACATCGACAACGTCTGGGACATCCCCAAAGGCCGAAGCATCTGGGCGCAAGCCGACGGCCCGCGCACCATCGACCCCCAACGCCTCGACGACCTGCACTACGCCGTCGCCGCCTTCAAACGCGTCGGCATCTATTCCAACATCAACACCAAAGTCAGCAAGGAACTCACCGCCGCCGACGGCCTGCCCGAGGCCTTCAACACGCACGGCGACTGGACCGCCGGCTTCCCCCACCAAAAACGCGTCGATCGCTTCAGCAAGCCCTTCATCGAGCACCAACAACACTTCGCTCGCACGCTCTGGGGCACCGTCAACCCCCACACCGGGCTCACGCTCGCGCAAGACCCCGCCGTCGCGTTTGCCGAGATCAACAACGAAAACTCGCTCTTGAGTCTCTGGCCGGGCATGCCGCTGGGCGAAGACCTCGACAAGATGCCCACGTTCCTCGTCGACGAGCTGCGCACCCTGTGGAACCACTGGCTGCGCGACAAATACACCGACCACACGGCGATGCTCACGGCATGGGGCGAGCCCAAGGTCGGCCTGGGCGAAGCCGTCACCGGCGAAGATACGCCGTGGGCGCTCGTCTTCCCCGGCCCGACACAGGGCACCATGACGCCCATCCACGATGCGCCCGCGCCACCCCCCGCAGACCTCGCTGGACACCTCCCCGCCGCCGCGTTTCACGTCACGCACACCACAGGCACCGACTGGCACCAGCAGGCCATCGTGCAGCCCCTGCGCATCAACGACCGCACGGTCTACACGCTGCAGTTACAAGCCAGCGCAGACCCCGCCCGCGCCATGCGCATCAGCATCGACACCAACTCGGGCGACTACCGAAACGTCGGCCTGAACACCACGCTCGACCTCACACCCACACCCAAAGACTTCGAACTGGTCTTCACCACCACCGCCCCCGCGCCCGACGGCGGCAACCGCATCGCGCTCCAACTGGGCAGCAGCCCCGGCCACGTCCGCGTCACACAACTCAACCTCAGGCCCGGCATCCGCAAGTCCACGCTCGACCCGCAGCACACCCTGGAAGCGGGCAACGTCAACATCAACCCAAAAATCAGCGCCAACAGCCGGGCCGACTGGCTGGGCTTCCTCACCGACACCGACCGCGCGTTCTCCGTGCAGATGCGGCAACTCCTGCAACAGGAACTCGGCGTGCGCGCGCTGCTGACCGACTCCCAGATCGAGTGGGGCGGCATCACCGGCTACCACCGCGAACAGGACTCCGACTACACCGACACCCACGCGTACTACAACCACCCCAGCTTCAGCGCTGGCGCATGGGACCCGACCCACTGGACCGTCAAGCCAAGCTCCATGATCGACGACATGCACCGCGGCGAAGTCGGGACGCTCGGCTACCTCGCGTCCTTCCGCGTCAAAGACCGGCCCTTCAGCGTCAGCGAGTACGACCACCCCGCGACCAACGACTACCGCGCCGAGATGTACCCGCTCCTTGCCACCGTCGCCAGCTTGCAGGACTGGGACGCGCTCTACCTCTTCACGCATGGCCCATGGGCCGACGACGACTCGCTCGGCCGGATCACCGGCTTTTTCGACAATACCAACGACCCCGCACGCTTCTGCTTCGCACACGCCGCCGCCCTCATCTTCCGCCAGGGCCTGCTCGACCCGCTCGACGCACACGCCACACTCACTTTGCCCACGCGCCCATGGGAACACGCCGAGACCGTGCAGGCGCTGTGGCAGAAGCACAACACCCCGACCCACCCGCTCACGCTCCGCGTGCAAGTCGCGCCCAGCGATGACACGCAAAGCACCGTCGAAGTGGTCGCCTCCGCCACACCCGCCCAGGCACGCATCGTCGATGCACCCGCGGGCCCGGTGATGATCGCCGCAAGCGACCGCGCACTGGTGCTCACCGGCTTCCTCTCCGGCGGGACGTTCCACACCGCCGTCGGAGAGGTCCGCATCGACACGTTCAACGCCGGCTTCGGCTCGCTCATGCTCGTCCCGCTCGACGGCCAACCGCTCGCCAACAGCCAACGCATGATGCTCACCGCCCTCAGCCAGGCCGAGAACGTCGGCATGGCCTGGAACGCCGACCGCACCAGCGTCGGCAACCAATGGGGCAACCGCCCAAGCCACGCCACCTCCTTCGGCGGAACCATCCAACTCCAAACCCCCGTGACATCGCTCACACCCCTCGCCCCCAACGGCAAACGCCAACCCGCCACGTCCCTCAACGGCCACCTCACATGGCCCGCCACACCACAAACCCTGTGGTACGAAGTCAGCCGTTGACGAGTTCTCCCGTGTCGCTGGCGAGCGATTCGATGCGATGCTTCATGGCACCGCGGTGCGTCATGCCCTGTGCCGGGACCTGACAGGTCGCGGGTTGTGAATCGCTCGTGTGCGTGCCCTCTGCGGTGTTTCAAGTCGCACAGACCGCGTGCCGTCAGCACGCTGCTACAGGGAACACGCGACGCAGAGCTGTAGACCAGCCACTGAACCACTTTTGTGCGCGCGATCCGGTCGTCTCTGACGACCAGATCATCCCGAGACAAAAAAATTCCGCGCCTGATGCGACAAGGGTTTACGCGCGACGTGTGAGGCCACAGGACATGTTTGTGCGCACAAAGCCGTTGCGCGGCGCGTCTAGTAGGAGGGCCGTATGTGCGACCACGCCGACAATCAGACAAGCCGGGACGATGCCGAGGATGCGGTGTTGTGTGCGGCTGCGCAGGCGCGTTGGCGGGTGCGCATGGTGCATGTGCTTGCCCGGCTCGCGCTGAGTGAATCCACCGCGCCCGAGACGGCTCGCAAGGCGGCGACGACGTTGCTCACGTGGGACTTGTCGAAGCTGCGTGAGCCGGCGTCGGCCACGTCGGCTGGGGTTGCTGCGCTGGTGCGGGAGGCGGGCCCCGCGATGTGTGGGACGCATCCATTACCATTGGGTGATGAGCGACTTGCAGGGCATGATCGAAGTGAGATTGCGTCGGGCGATCGTGTCGGCGCTGGGGGACGACCACGCGCAGGCGGACCCGATGGTCCGGCCGGCGAACGACGCGAAGTTCGGGGACTTTCAGGCGAACCTGGCGATGCCGTTGGCCAAAGCGCTGGGACTCAAGCCGCGCGAGGTTGCCGAGCGGGTGGTGGCGCAGATCGAAGGCGGGGGCTGGCTGGGCAAGGCGGAGATCGCGGGGCCGGGCTTTATCAACCTCACGCTGCTGCCCGAAGCGCTGGGCACGGCGGCGATGTCACTGCTGGGCGATACGCAGCTGGGCGTGGCGACGGCACAACCGGCGCAACGCGTGGTGGTGGACTACGCGAGCCCGAACCTTGCCAAGGAGATGCACATCGGGCACCTGCGCTCGACGATCATCGGCGATGCGCTCGCGCGCGTGCTGGCGTTCCAGGGCCACCACGTCACACGCCAGAACCACATCGGCGACTGGGGCACGCAGTTCGGCATGCTGCTCGAACACCTCATCGACACGCAGTGGTCAGCCAAGGACGCGGGCGGCATCAGCGACCTCAACACGCTCTATCAGGAGGCCAAGCGACGCGACGACGCAGACCCGGGGTTTGCAGAGCGAGCCCGGCAGCGCGTCGTGGCGCTGCAGGCCGGCGAGCCCGAGGCGCGGGCGCTGTGGCAACAGCTCATCGGCGAATCGGTGCGACACATGAACGAGACGTTCGCGCTCCTGGGCGTGCAGCTGACCGATGCGGACCTGCGGCCCGAGAGCTTCTACAACGACAAGCTGGCGCAGACCTGCGCGGACCTCGAAACGCTGGGCGTGGCACGCATCAGCGACGGGGCGCTTGCGGTCTTTGTCGAGGGCAGCGACACGCCGCTGATCATCCGCAAGGGCGACGGCGGGTACGGCTACGCGACGACCGACCTGGCGGCGGTGCGCTTCCGCGTTGGAGAACTCGGCGCAGACCGCGTGGTGTATGTCGTGGACAGCCGGCAGCGGGACCACTTCGGGAAGTTCTTCACGGCGGCACGCAAGGCGGGCTGGGTGAGCGACGCGGTCCGATTGGACTACGTGAGCTTCGGCACGGTGCTGGGCGGCGATCGCAAGCCGTTCAAGACACGCGAGGGCGGGACGGTGAAGCTCAGCGATGTCTTGAGCGAAGCGGTGCAGCGGGCGGACGCGGCGATCGGCGAGAAGAACGTGGACTTGCAACCGCAAGAACGCAAGCAAGTCGCGCGGGCGATCGGCATTGGTGCAGTGAAGTACGCGGACCTCAGCAACGACCGCGTGAAGGACTACGTCTTCGACTGGGACCGGATGCTGGCGATGGAAGGCAACACCGCGCCGTACCTGCAATACAGCTACACGCGGATCGTCTCGATCCTGCGCAAAGCGCCCCCGGAACTGGGCGTGACGATGAGCAACGTCGCCTCGTGTTCAGTGAACATCACCGAGCCGGCGGAACGTCAGCTGGCGCTCAAGGCGACGCAGTTCGCGTCCACGGTCGCATCGGTGGGCGAGTCGCTGGAGCCGCATCGCCTGTGCAACTATCTGTACGAGTTGGCGACGCTGTACCACCGGTTCTACGAGCAGTGCCCGGTGCTGAAGGCGGGCGACGAGGCCACGGTGCGGTCCCGGCTGGCCCTGTGTGCACTGGTGGCCCGCACGATCGAGCGGGGGCTTGGGCTTTTGGGGATCGAGGTGGTGGAGCGGATGTGAGAAGGCCCGACGCTCCGCTCGGGGGCTCGCTCAGCGTCGGCGTGCGCGGTTGTGATGGAGGTATGAGCCATGGAATCGAGCATCAGGTTGGAGATGGCATTGAAAGAGTGGGCGATCGTGGGCGACCTGCTGGTGAGTGGGCGGTGTTGTTTGCTGCTTCGCAAGGGGGGGATTTCGGAGTGGGAGGGGCCGGGGCGGTTCCGGTTGGAGCACGATCGGTTTGCGTTGTTTCCGGCGTGGGAGCACGAGAACCTGGCGTGGTTGAAGCCGACGTGTCGGGTGCGGGCGACGCCTGTGGACAAGCAGCCGGCGGAGTTGCCGATCGTGGGTTGGGCGGAGGTGGCGGGGGTGTGGCGGGTGCCGTCGCGCGGGGCGTTTGATCGTCTGGATGACTTGCATCCGTGGACGAGCGAGCAGGTGGACATGCGGTTTCATTACAAGCCGGACCGGCCGTTGTACGCGATGGTGCTGCGTGCGTATCGGTTGCGTGTGGTGAAGGTGATCCCCAACCGTGCGGAGTTTGCGGGTTGTCGGAGTTGGGTGCCGTTGCCCCCGGAAGATTGTGTTGAGACGGCGGGGTCGGTGTTGGCGATGGGGGATGAGGCGTTGAGCGGGTTGTTGAGGCGTGTGGGTGAGGCGCTGGACGTTGCTGATTTGCCGGGGTGAGGATGGGTGTTGACGGATCCCACGCAGCTGCGCAGCGTGGGCTTCTGGGCGGGGTGCGTTAGGCGGGGGTGGGGAGGGGGTGGCGTTGGCGTTGGTCGAGCCAGTGGCGGAGGTGGAAGAGGGTGCTGGTGGAGCCGACGTAGAGGTAGCCGGCGGCGAAGAGGGTGATAAAGGGGATGGAGATGAGGGTGTGGTCCTGCTGGAGGGCGAGGTAGAGGCAGGCGATCATGTAGAGGCCCATGAGCAGTTCGAGCAGAGCGACGGACTGTCGGAGGTTGGGCAGGGACAGTCGGCCGGCGCGGGGGGTGGTGGGGGACAACGTGACGGGCGTGGGCGTGTGTGCGTTGGCGTACTTGGGCGTGCGGACGAACTCGGACTCGTGGCCGACGAGTGCTTCGAGGCATGCGATGGCGTTGTAGAGCGCGATGCCGATGCCGATGCTCATGAGCAGGGGGGTTTGGACGATGGTTTGGAGGATGCTTCGGCGTTGCGCGGCTTGCGAGGTGATGTAGAAGACGGTGGCCGAGAGCGTGCCGACGGAGAAGAGCGCCATGCCGATGAGCACGCCCAGCCAGGTCCCGTCGCCGACGAACTGGAGGTTCATGGCAACGGCTGGGTAGAACAAGAGGGCAAAGAGCGTGACGAACAGATAGACCATGGGGCTCGTGAGGTGGAAGAACGCTTCGAGCTTGATGTGCAGCGGCGCGGGGGACTTGAAGATGGCGGGCAGGAGCTTGAGCGCGGTCTGGATCGAGCCCTTGGTCCAGCGGTGCTGCTGGGACTTGAACGCGTTGATCTCGGGCGGCAGCTCGGCGGGGCAGGTGATGTGGGGCAGGAAGACGAACCGCCAACCCTTGAGCTGCGCGCGATAGGAGAGATCGACATCTTCGGTGAGCGTGTCGTGGTGCCAGCCGCCGGCGTCGGCGATGGCGGACTTGCGCCAAAGGCCCGCGGTCCCGTTGAAGTTGATCCATGCGCCGGAGCGGTTGCGTGCGGTGTGTTCGATGACGAAGTGGCCGTCGAGGAAGACGGCCTGGCCACGCGTGAGCATGGACTGGTTGCGGTTGAGGTGTTCCCAGCGGGTCTGGACCATGCCGACGTTGCGGTCGGTGAAGGGGTGGACGGTCCGGCGTAGGAAGTGGGGGGGCGGGACGAAGTCGGCGTCGAAGATGGCGACGAGCTCGCCGGTGGCGTGGGCGAGGCCTTCGTTAAGCGCGCCGGCCTTGTATCCGCTGCGGTGGACGCGGTGGTGGTGCTGGATATTGAGGCCGAGCTGTTGCCAGTGCTGGACGCGTTGCAGGGTGGTGTGTTGCGTGCCGTCGGTCGAGTCGTCGAGGACCTGGATCTGTAGCTTGTCGGCGGGGTAGTCGAGCG
>DAIOEG010000095.1:0-8389 GCA_036746415.1 Phycisphaera sp.
GGGTCACGGATCCGCGATCGCACGAGGTGATGAGGGGATCAGCCGCATACGGTCTGCATTTGAGAACGATTGGCGAGAGGTTAGCACGTTGTGGGGGTGCGCGGTCTTGTTCGATTGGTCTGAAAAAGAGACCGTACCAACCCCGTTCATGCCGAACTTCTCGCACCACCGTGACCCTTGCGAACTGCGCACCACAGCAAGTCACCCTCACTAGCGGTAGTTGCGATCCGAGGCCGCTTCAGCGACCCCCCGGCTACGACTGCGAGTGGTCAAGCTTGCTCACCGTGACGCCCAGTGGATCACGAAGGGAAGCGCATCGTGGTGCCATGAAACGAACCGACGCCGCAGTAATTACCCCTTGACTGACCCCGCGGTGAGGCCGGCGATGAAGTCTTTCTGCAGGAGTAGGAACAGCAGCAGCACGGGGCCCACGGCCACGAGTGTGCCGGCCATGATCATGCCGTACTCGATGTTGTAGGTCCCGCGCAGCTGCGCGACGGCGACGGCGAGGGGGTATTTCTCGGGCGTCTGCAAGATGATCTGCGGGCCCAGGAAGTTCGTCCACGTGCCCAGGTATGTGATGAGCACAAACGCGCCGACCATCGGCTTGACCATCGGCAGGCCCAGCTGGAAAAACATCCGCCACTCGCTGCACCCGTCGATCCGGCCGGCCTCCATCATCTCCATGGGTAGCGACGAGATGAACGCCTGCCTGAACAGATAGATGCCAAACGCCGGCGCGATGCCGGGGATGATGAGCCCGAGGTAGCTGTCAAGCAGCCCGAGCTGATACATCAGGAAATAGCCCGGCGCAATCAGCAGCGCACCGGGGATCACCAGCGCCCCCAGCACCACCGTCGTGATCAGCTCCCGGCCACGGAACCGGTACATCGCCAGCGCGTACCCGCCCATCGCCGCGCCAAGAGTGGAGACGATGCTCATCACCGATGCGAAGAAAAACGAGTTGAGCACCGCCCGCAGGAACGACGCCTCACCGACCTTCACCTCGGTCCACAGGCGGCTGAAGTTGGACAGTGTGAAGCCCGACCAGTCCACCGCGTACCACGCGCCGCCCTGCACCACTGGCCAGAACGGCCCGGAGAAGAACGCGTCCTTGGTCTTGAACGCCGAGAAGATCAGGTACGCAAACGGCACGAGCGTGACGATCGCGAACAGGGTCAAAGGCGTGTAGATCGCCAGCGGTGTCCACCAGTGTTTACGCATCGCATTACTCGGTACCGGGGTTGGCAAACTTCTTCTGAATCATCGCGACCGTGAACAACACCATGGCGATGACCCAACCGATCGCGCTGGCGTACCCAAGGTCGCCCGCATCGAAGCCGTTATTGAACAGATACATCACCGGCGTCAGCCCCGCCTTGCCCGGCCCACCGTCGGTGCCGATGAGCAGGTACGGCAGCTCGAACAACTGCACGCTGCCGATGAACGACAGCAGTACCACAAACGTGCCCACAGGCCGGATCGCCGGCAACACCACGTGGACAAAGCGGTCCATCGGCCCCGCGCCGTCCACCTCAGCTGCTTCCAATAAATCCTTACTGACGTTCTGAAGCGCCGCGAGGAAATAGATCATGTTGAAGCCGACATACATCCAGAACGACGCGATGATCAGCGCCGCCATCGAATACTCCGCCGTCCAGCGAAATTCGACATCAAAGACCCAGTCACTGGGGTAAAACGGCACGGTGCGGTCAAGCATCAAGGTGAAACTGAACAACGCCTGATTGATCAGCCCGTTTTGCGGCGCAAACAGCAGGCCGAAGATGATCGCGACGAACACCAGCCCCACTAGGATCGGCGCAAAAAAGATCATCCGCCAAAAGCCCCGGCCCTTCACGTCCGAACGGTTGAGCAAGAGCGCCAGCCCCAGAGACGCGGGCAGCTGGATCAGCATCGACCCTGCCGTGAACACGATGACGTTGAACACCGCCTTGCGGAAGTCGGCTTCACCAAACAACCACGCAAAGTTCGCCAGGCCCACGAACTCACGGCTGCGCGGGCCGTTGGTCTGCATGAACGCCAGCACCACCGACTGCAGGAGCGGATACACCGTGAACAGCGCGAAGCTCAGCACAAATGGCGCGATGAACAAGTACGGCATCCATTGACTTACACCGCCTCTACGCGTCCTCATGGCTGTCCCTCCAACGCTGGCTCTGCGCCTTGCTCGGCAAGCTGTTCACGCAGGAACACGTTGCGGCTCATCTCACGCTCGACACGGCCTTCTGCAAGGGCGAGCAAGCGACGCGCCTCGGGCATCAGCGACTCGACCGTGTAATCCTGTCGTTGATCGGCAAAGTCGCGCAGCTCGTTGGCGGCCTGACCGATCTCGCCGCGGGCCAGCGTGCGGAACGGGTTGCTCGGACGAAGCGGCACATGCGGTGCCTGCTCCAGGAACAACGTCCCGCTGGCCTGACCGCTAAAGAATGGGTCGGGCACCTTGTAAAAATCCGCGTCCCAGAACTTCTTCACCGGGGAGATGATGTTGCTGTTGATGAACAACTGACGGGCAACGTCCTCAGAAAGGTACAGGAACTTTGCCATCTCCCACGCCTCTTCAAACTGGCCGGCCGCCTCGGTTGCCTTGGGGATGCCCAGCATCGTCCCCCCCAGCACGCTGGTGCGACGGCCACCCTTCTCCCACGCGGGCAGCGGCATCAGCTTGACCTTGCCCGATAGCTGCGGCAGGTCCATCTTCCACGTGCCCGCCAGCCAATCCGGCATCATCGCGCAGACAACCCGACCATCCAGACGCATCTGGTTGCCACCCGCATCAAAGTCCGGCGCCTGCACCGCGATCCGCCCCGGGCCAAAGCACCAGTGCACCGCCGTTGCAAGCACACGCGCGTTGACCTCACTGTTCACGATCAAGCGGTCCTGCGTGTCGAACGTGCCGCCGCCGGCCTGGAGCATGAGCGTCTCCAGCTGGCCCGCGTCGTTGAACCAGAAGTTCAGCACGAAGCGGTCCGGCCGACCGTCGTTGTTTTTGTCCGCCATCACCGGCTGCATGACGCGAGCAAAATCATCCCAGGTCTCGATCTGCGACACGTCGATGCCCAGCTCGCCTTCCACGATGTCCGACCGATACACCAGGAGCACCGGGTGCACATCGTGTGGCAACCCAAAGATCCGCCCACGGCTCATCCACGGAGAAAACGACGGCGGGTTGATCGACGCGTAAATCCCGTCCGAATGCAGACGATCCGTCAGGTCCACAAAGCCCACGTCCTCCAACGGCCCGGAGACAAACTTGGAGAACATCGACCCCTCGACCTCGATCAGGTCCGCCAGCGGCGTGTCGGCCCAGAAGCCCGACTGCACGCGACGCTGGAGAGCCATGCCTTCAAGCGTGAAGATGGACATCGGCAGAAGTTCCGACTTGCCCTTGGCCTGTTGGTTCCACTCCCGGATGAGCGGGTCGTACATCAGCGTGTGGTTGCGCGCAAACGTCCAGAACTCCAGGCCCTCGCGCTTGTTCACCGGCATCACAAACGTGAGCACTGACGACACCAACGCGATCCCTAAGATGATCACCACCCCCGGGGACAGATAAGGGTTGTCGAGAAGTTTCATAAAACGTGTCTGATGAAGACTGGATGAAAGGAAGTCCGTGAGCTTACAAACATACCATAGTGATTTTCCGCGTCGAGAACAGCCCCACGCGGTGGCACATCGAGGCCTGACGGGTGCGCTGACGGTGGTGCTGGCAATGCTTGTTGCGGGGTGCGGACCTGTGACGTTTGTTGTTGGCGTTTCGCCAGGCGAGCAGCGGCTGACCGAGACCATCGTTGTGGACGATGGCCGGTGGGCCTCGCGCAAGGTTGCGCTGATCGACGTGTCCGGCACGCTCATCAACGCCAACCGGCCGGGCCTGCTCAGCGCGGGCGAACACCCCGTGTCACGGTTCACCGAAGCGCTGCAACGCGCAGCCGACGATGACGCGGTCGAGGCCGTGCTGCTGCGTGTCAACAGCCCCGGCGGGACCGTCACCGCCAGCGACATCATGTACCGTGAGCTGCAACGCTTCCGACGCACGACAGGCAAGCCCGTCGTCGTCGTCATGATGGACGTGGCCGCGAGCGGCGCGTACTACCTCAGCTGCGCCGCGGACCACGTCGTCGCGCACCCCTCGACCGTCACCGGCAGCATCGGCGTGATCCTGCAAACCGTCTCACTGCAGCCGGCGCTGGGTCGGTGGGGTATCACGGCGGATGCCATCAAATCAGGCAGCAATAAAGACGCCGGCTCGCCCCTGGCCACCATGAGCGCCGCGCAGCGTGAGACGTTGTCGGTCCTGGTGGACGACTTCTACGCCCGCTTTGTCGAAGTCGTCACCGCAGCGCGGCCCAAGCTCGTCGAGCAGCACGGCAGCGCAGCGCTGGATGGCAGAGTCGTCTCGGGACAGATAGCCCTCGCGTGGGGCATGGTCGATCAGCTCGGCGACCTGCACGACGCGATCGCCGAAGCCAAACGCCGCGCAGGACTCACGCATGCCGACGTCGTGCTGTATCACAGACCACTCGACCCTCCCATATCGGCGTACGCGTATGCACCTCTGCCTCCTGCATCGTCATCGCCCAGCGGCGCTGTGAGCAATCGCGTCTCGATCGAGTGGCCGGGCGTGAGCGCGGGCTCGGCAGACGGCGCGTCAGGGTTTTACTATCTGTGGCAGCCATGAACCACCTCGCGCGAAGCATGGTCTTGATGCCTCATTGAAATACATGACGCGGCTACCAAGAGTTCAGCGGCGGTACAGCTGTCTTTATCACTCGAAAGATCACACGTATGAAGACCATTGAGATGTCGTGCCCGTCGTGTCAGAAGAGGCTGGAGCTGGACGCGGGTTTCGCGGGGGGCGTGTGTCGGTGCTCGTTCTGCGGCACGTTGATGACCGTGCCACGCTCCAGCGGCGGCAAAGCAGAACAGCTCTACAGGCCCAATGTCCCCGGCAACGCGAGCGCTTCAGCGAGCGCAGCGCTCAAAAGCAAGTCCGCGAAGCCAGTGAAATCGGTCGAGGCCGTCGGTAAGTTCACGACTTCTTCAGGCCGGGTCGTCGATTTGGTGGACAATGATGCCGTGCCCACAGCGCTACAGAAGCGTAAGGGTGTGCGCGCGGTGACGATCGCTGCGTTCGCGTTTGTGATGGTTGTTTTGGTGGGCGTGTGCGTGTCGGCGATCATGCTGGTGACGCGTTCGTCGGGGCCGCAGGTGCTGACCGTCGAGACGTTCTCCTACGACCGCAGCGCGAACCCACTGAAGATCGCCGAACCCAACATCATGGGCCTGCCGTTGGAGCGACGGGCCGTCGTGCTGTTGGACCTCACGGGTGTGTCGAGCAACACATGGGACGCGATGAAACCCGTGCTTGTCGATGGGTTGTCGCGGACCAGCCGATCGATCTCGCTGGGGCTTGTCATCGTTGATGAAGACGGCCTGCAGATGCCATGGGGCGACGACGTGGAACGCCTCACCGGCCGAACACCCGAGGACCTCCGCGCCCTGATCAACGGCCTCACGCCGCGCAGCGACGCAGGCCCCGTGCCCGCGCTGCAACAAAGCGCCGCTGCCGTTGCCGACATGAGCCCTGACCAGCTCATCCTCATCGCCGGCCGAGCGATCGATGACGCCGAGGCCCAGCCTCTGTTCGCCGCCGTGCAGCCTAAGCGCGTCGATGCCGTCGTTCTCGACGAAGACAGCGCCGGCCTGGACAACCTGACCCGAGAAACGCAGGGCAGCTACCTCTCACTGGACAGCGCAGTCGACCTGCGTCGGTGGGTTGAAGATGCCGCGTCACGCTGACCGTATCGATGCACGAGCGAGACGCTTCAGCCACATGAGCGACACGCCGCCGCACACGCAAGTCACTAGAAACTCCACCGCGCGGTCGAGCAGCGCGGCGGCGGCGGCGGCGGCCTGTGTCCCCGGGTTGATCACGGCCGATAGCACCGACACCGTCCATTCACTCAGCCCAAGCCCGTTGGGCGTCAGGCCCACCAGCCGGACAAGCAACGATCCTGACGCCATCAACACGACATCCATGTACGTCACCTCCACACCCAGCACTTCAAACGCGATCAGCAGCCGCATCGCCGTCGCAAGCAGATCAACCCACCGGTACATCGGCCACAGCCACACGCTGCGATGCGCTCGCAGCAATGCGCATCGACGGATACTCAACATCGCCACGCTCACGACACCCACAGCGACAAACGCTGTGAGCCACTGCCATGCTGCACCCAGCTCAAGCCATCGCGTCAACACCAGCGCCCCCGCGACACTCGCCAGCACCGCCAGCGCGACGGCTATCACGAGCAGCTGGATCACCACCGAATCGCGCACGAGCAAACGGTGGTACCGACGAAGGTACGCCGCGCGGCCCCATAGCCCCGGGTGCAGCGCGGGGATGTAGTTGAGCAGCCCGCTTGCCATCACAAGAGCCGTCATCGTCCGCACCGGGACCGCCGGTTGGTGGGCAAAGCCCCGTGTCACCACCGAAAATAGCATGCCAGACACGACGAAACTCAAGAGCACAAGCCCCGCCAAGACCGCCACGGACCGCCACGTCAACGCGATCAGCACGTGCGCCTCAAACCCCCTGGAGCCAAACCACACCGCCGACCCCAGCAGCACCGCCGCGAGCAGCCACCCCCCCACCGCTCTTGCGCGTGCGAACCCCACACGCCCCATCGGGCTGCCCAAGGGCATCACTTCGGGCGATGCATCTGTGTGTTCATGCAACTCACGCATACTTTCATCACGACGATGCACTAAAGTAGCAATCGACCAACGGGAACCCGCACGATGCTTTTAAGGCGCCCCTCCGACATTGCCCCCACGACCGTCACCATGCCGGGGGCACACCTTGTCACGATGCGCCTCATGGTCGGGCGAAGCGACGGCGCGCCGACTTTTTCGATGCGGCTGTTCGAGGTCGCGCCCGGCGGGCACACGCCAAGGCACACTCACAACTACGAGCACGAGGTCATGATCCTTGACGGCTCCGCCGAGCTCTACGACAACGGCGAGACGAAACACGCTGCGGCAGGCGACGTGCTCTTCATCCCCGCCAACGCCGAGCACCAGTTTCAAAACAAAGGCCAAACCCCGCTGCGGTTCATGTGCCTCGTGCCGGTATCCTTTGACTGCGGCAACGGGCAGTGTCAACCGACCCCCGGCTCGTAAGCCGCGCTCGTGGCCGTTGTGCACCCCCGCCGCTCGCCGAACCGATGGTGATTGAAATCACACTTCTCAACAAGAGGACCGTCATGGCTGATGCACCCGTCAACAACGCAACCCAGGCCAACACCAACCACAACACCGGCACAACGCCCGCGGGTACGCTGATACTCGCGTTTGTCCTCTGGGTGCTCGGCTGCGCCGCGGCCGCCGCCGCCGTCATCCTCTTGGAGCAACAGGCGCAGCGCGCGCCCGGCGACAAGCTGCCGATTGCCGTGATCTACCTCGCCTTTGCACCCTCGACGCTGCTGGTGCTCGGCTCGATCGCCGCGCTCATCATCGGCTCGGTCCGCGTCGCGCTCTACGGCAAGGACGGCAAGGGCCTCAAGCTCCCCGTCGTCACCCAGCAGCAGGCCACCCTCGACGTCATGCAACAACGTCTCATGTTCTCCGAGACCGCCAAGAAAGTCGCCTACCGCGTCGAAGACATCAAGCTCATCCGACAGTCCATCGAGCAGGACATCGCACGCAAAGAGTTCGACGCCGCCATGGTCCTCGTGAAACTCCTCGCCGACACCTACGGCAAGCTCGAAGAGTCCGAGCTGTACCGCGACCGCATCGACGCCGCACGCAACGCCGAGCAAGACCAGCGCATCGGCCACGAGGTCGCCCGGCTTGATGAACTGCTTAACCGAAACGACTTCCCCAAGGCCGTCAAACAGGCCAGCAAGATCAAACGCCTCTTCCCCAACGTCGAGAGCGTCCAGTCGATCGACAACCTCGTTGTCCAGGCCCGCGCCCAGCACAAGCACGACCTCGAGCGCGAGTTCCTCGAGGCCGCGAAGAAGGACGACGTCGCCGTCGCGGACGCCGGCGAGGCGGACGATGCGTTCCACCGTGGCCGGGTCGACGACGAAGTTCTGGCCGCGTGCCTTGGCCGGGCGCAGGCCGAGGTCCGCCGCCAGCCGGCGGACCTCGGTCGCCCCGAGCCGACCCGGGTGCGGGGTCCGGCTCAGTCGCGCGTCACGTGTAGAGGCGCGAGCCGCAGCTCGGCCACGGGGAGTCGCCCCGCTGCTGGTACAGCAGTTTCGCCCGGTACGTCTGCTCGTCGGCGGGGGCGTCGCTGGCCACCCCGCTGCCGCCGACCGACTGCCAGGTGCGGGCGTCGAACTGGTACAGCCCGTGGTAGAGG
>DAIOEG010000096.1:0-8384 GCA_036746415.1 Phycisphaera sp.
TTAGCGAGTGACACAAGCCGGTCATCATGGGTCACTCGCTGACGCGTCGTGCTCTGATTGATTCACGATCTACAAATGCTTCGGATTCTCCGCCATGATCACGCGGATCTGTTCGATGGGTACAAAGTGCTCGCCACGCGCTTCGGGCTGGCGCATGCCCGGGCAGCTCTTGGCCGACGCCTCCCAGTCCCGCTGCGATCGCACATTGCCCGGCCAGAACGGCCAGGTCCGGCACTGCGTCGGCCGAACGGGGTAGATGCTGCACATCCCCTTGCCGGTGGTGGGGTCGCGCTTCAGGAACACGCAGTCGTGCTGGCCGTTGCGCTGGACCTCGTCGAGCGTCCACCGGCCGGCCTCCCACCGGGCGTAGGACCAGCGGAACTCGGTCTCGCTGATCTTCAGATAGTCCGCGATCGCGCGCGACTCCGCATCGTCCAGCCAGACCACGCCCGAGGGCCCCGAGCAGCAGTTGCCGCACTGCGTGCACGCAAAGCCAAGCCCCGGCGCGTACCACGGCTGCGCGGACGCAGCTACGCTGGCCAAGGGCAGCGCCACCGCCTCGGCCGGCGGCGCGCTGGCCGGCTCGTGCATCGTCTCCCGCGTCACATCGGACATGACGGAATCTTAACCCACGCAGGCCCGCCGCCCAGTCGAACACGCAATCCTTCTCACGCACCGCATTGATTCTCATGCGCGACACCCCAAGGCGGGTATGCCAACAAACGGTGCACAACCCGCGACTTGTCAAGTCGCGGATGGGGGGATGATGCGACGTGGCGTTTCAAAACATCCAATCCCGTACAGGGCGCTGGATGTTTTATCGTTCAAACGCCGCTGGCTACGGGGTTGGAGCGCCGCACGATGCGGCGTCGCTAAAACACGTTCAACAGAAGAATCCGCTCTTTTGTTCGATCAAATAGAACAGATTGGTGCTTTTTCTTGTTTTCGTTTGGCTGGCCCGATCTTTCTGCTGGACAATGGGTCGGCCAGCCGATACATTGTTGTGAACGATTTGAACGTTTTGCAGGAAACTCGCTGGAGATGACGATGCCCGAGCAATCACACGACATGACGGACGCGACCTCGGCCCAGGTCCAGACCGTCGGCCTCAGCCGACACGACATCCGCTTCCCCAAGGGGCTGACCAAGCAGGACCGCCGGGACTTGTTCCGGGTGCTGCACAAGCCCTACGACTACATGGACGACCCGCGGTTCCACGAGCCCGGCGCGGAGCAGGCGATCCTCGGCGGCGAGGTCATCGAACGGCCCAACTGCGGCTGGTACGCCCAGCTCGCCTACGACCCCCGCGACACGCCCCGCGAGCTTCGGCCACAGGCGTTGCCGTTGTTCACACCTGCTCAGGAGAAGATCGCGTTCCTGCGGTTCAACTACTGCCGGTTCCGCGTCGAAGAGCTGCGTCAATCGACCAACGTGAAGCGATTCGGGCTTAAGAAAGCAACCGCGATCTTGCACTGGCACCGTCAGGCCCGTCACTTCCGCGAGTTGATCTCCGAGTACAACCTGGGCCTCGTGCTGGCCATGGCGCGTCGGCTGCCTTCGGGCCAGGTTGATATGCCCGAGATGATCTCCGAGGGCAACATGGCCCTGTTGCGTGGCATCGACAAGTTCAACGTGTCGCGCGGGTTCAAGTTCTCAACCTATGCGTGTCGTGCGATCCTCAAGGCGTTCAGCCGGCAGGGCATGAAGAACACGCGGTACAAGTCGATCTTCCCCGTGGGCTTCGAGCCCGACTACGAGCGTTCAAACTTCCAACAGGAAAAGAACGCCGACGAGGAGCAGGCGTGCGCCCAACAGGTCCGCGCCATCGTGCAGACCAACTCTGCCAACCTGTCCGACATCGAGCTCGAGATCATCGGCAAGCGCTTCCGCTTCGATGCCCCCGAGGAATCGGGCCTGACGCTCCAGCAGGTCGGCAAGCTCGTGGGCCTGACGAAGGAACGCGTCCGACAGATCCAGATCGGCGCGATGGACAAAATCAAAACCGCCCTCGAGACCGGCTACCTCAACGGCCCGTCGCTCACCGAACGGCTGGCTACTCGTTCGGCCACGGCGAACAGCTCACAAGAGGATCTTGACCTCATCGAGTCCGCTTGATTGCTCGCAACGCTGGCCTAGTGTCTTCAGGCACTTTCAACCCGACCCGTGCGAACAACGGTCCCCGCCAATGTGGCGGGGCCGTTGTGTTTTATACGGGGCACAGCGTCAAATGATTCTCCGTGTCGCTGGCGAGTTCACTCGCCGGTCGGTGCGGACACCGGCATCATGTGCCGTGTTGACCGCTGTCGGGCGTGGACACGATCCTTCAATTGTCTGCGTTCAATCAACCCGGTGGTCGACTCCGGCCAACCCTGACGTATCCGCACCGACCGGCGAGCAAGCTCGCCAGCGACACAGGGACAGGTTTCGACGCGGAACACCGGGGCTGTCTGACAGCGCACGAACACCACCACGCGTCTGCACCTCACGCCGCACGCGCCAGGGTTGAAGCAGGCGCAGGCACCGGCACCGTCGCGGGCACGGGGTCGTCGCCCGACATCTGCACCAGGCCCCACCAGCCAAGGCCCGCGACCAGTGCAAACAGCACGGGCACCGCGCCGGGGCTGTGGTCGAGCGCCAGCCCGTTCACAGCGGGCGACACCGCCGTCCCCAGCGTGTAGGCGAACACCAACGCCGAGCTGGCGGGCAGCAGCTGCGCCCCGCGGTACGCCCTGCCCAGCCGGACCATCGCCAGCGTGTACACGCCCCCGCCCAGCGCCCCCCACACCGCCGCCACCGGCCAAAGCGCCCAGCTCATCTGCATCGCCGACGCCCAAGCCCACAGAAGCGCCGTCACCGCCGCCAGCCCCGTGCACCACCGCATCATCCGCTGCGCACAGAACCGATCCGACAACGCGCCCAGCGGCAGCTGCGCCGCGAAACTCCCCGCGCCAAGCACCGTCACCAACAGCGCCGCCGACCCCGCCGCCATCCCCACGCCCACCCCCGCCAACGGCAGCACCGCCGACGCGCCGGCCTCGAAAAAACCGCCCACAAACGCCGGCAACATCAACCCCACATAAGGCCACCACGACCCCGGAAGTGAAGACACGCGCGTCTTGGGGACCGTCGTCGTCGTGATCGCCGACGCCACCCCGATCGTCGGCGGGCCGACCCACAGGATCACCAGGCCCCCCAGCGCGTACGCGATCACCACGCCGACAAACGGCAAAGCGCCCTGATCGATCACCCAAGGCACCAGCCCCGGCCCCGACATGATCGCCAGGCCCGCCACCGTTTCATAAACCCCCCCCACCCGCCCTTGACACGACGACGGCGTCATCGCCGGCACCCAGCCCTCCGCGAACACCCAGATCACCGCGCCGCCGATGCCCAGCAGCACCTGACACACGAGCCACCACGCGATCCCGTCGTGCAACGCAAACCCCGCCACCGCCAAGGACTCGATGAGCAGCGCAAGCGTCGGCAGCGACCGCTCGCCGAACCGCCGAGCCAACCGAGCCACAAACGGCGACACCGCCAAGATCGTGACCCACGGCAGGGCCGCGAACAGCCCGACCGACAGCGCATCAAACCCGCGCTCCGCCAGCCGAAGCGTCGTCAGCGTCAGCACCAGCCAATGCGGGGCCGAGATCAGAAAAAACGCGAACATCAACACCGACACCCGAAGCCGCCACGGTCCTTGTGAGACGGGGCACATACAAAACCGACCTTTCGCGCGATTGCTTGGAGCGCTTTGGAACTGGCTGGTTCACGGCCGAGTCTGGAACCGCGGATGAACGCGGATGCACGCAGATGGGGCGAAAAAGCCGGTAGGCCTTGATCGACGAGAGGAACAAGTGATCCGGATGCATGGTCTTCATCCCATCCGTGTTCATCCGCGTCCATCTGCGGTTTCAACTCTTTGTGAAGCAGCGTGACAGGGTTCACACCACACGACACCGCCACCTCGGCGGGTCGGATCGCCGGTGGGTCCACATAAAAGACGGCAAGGCCGACTTCAGATCAACTGCAACACGCAGCCGAGTGAACGCACCGACAAGCCCCGGAAGCCACAGGGTGTGAAGCCGTCAGGCCGGCTTTTCGTCCGCGTCAGCCGACGTCTGGAACAGGTGCCAGCACGACCAACGCCACAACATCGCACGCTGCACAAGACTTGCAGGCGTCTGGACCGCATCAAACGGGATGTGACGAGAGAAGTCCATAACAATCTTAGCATATCCGCCCACCGCCCGATGTCCAACCGTGAAAACCGCGCAAATCCGCCTCGAAACCTGTATCGATCCCCAAGGTCGGGGTATCAAATCTCATCACCGAGGCAGCTTGATCCCAAGCTCCTCAGCGATCCGCGAGAACACCTCCGCCGCCGGCTTCGACCGCCCCTCGTCCGCGTCGCCCAGCCCGCGCTGGATCGAAGCCGACGCCTCGGCTTGCCACTCCCGATCCTGCTCGTAGGCAAGTCGATCCTCAACCGCACGGGACACAAACTCAGTCACGGACCCGCCCTGCCCCGAAAGGTGTTGGGACAGCTTCTCTGCCAGGTCTTCGGGGAGGGTGTAGTCGTCATCGTGAAAACTCCTGTTCCACGCCAGCGCGTCGCCACAATGTCACCCTAACTCCCGCCCTCATTTCACCCACCACTCGATCGGCCACTATTCTTCCCCCATGAGCACCGCCCTTGTCCGATCGTTCGTACCCGTCGGCCTTGAGCCCTCCGACCTCGCGCAGCTCCTGCCGCTCTATGAATCGCTGCTGGCGCGAGCGTTGCCCGATGCGTCGTCGCTGGACGACTGGCTGACGGACTACAGCGAGTTGGCAGCCGTCGTCAGTGAGTACGCCGCGCGTCGCAACATCGAGCACGCCTGCCACACGGACGACCCCGCGATCGAGAAGGCGTACATGCACTGGGTCGAGATGGTTTCGCCGGCGTTGCAACCTTTCAACGACAAACTCGCCCGCAAGTACCTCGCCGCACCCGGGAGAGAGTCGCTTGAGCAAAGCGATGTCCGCTTCCACATGCTGGGCCGATCGTGGGCCGCGGGCGTTGAGATCTTCCGCGATGAGAACATTTCGCTGCTCACGCAGGTCACCAAGCTCAACACCGCGTACGACAAGCTGATCGGCGCGATGCAGGTCGAGTACGCCGGCAAGACGCTGACCCTCCAGCAGCTCGCGCGTTACCAGGAGGAGACCGACCGCAGCGTTCGACAAGCCACGTGGGAACTCTCGACCAACCGTCGCCTCGCCGACCGCGACGCGATCGACACGCTGTACGAGCAGATGCTCGAGCAGCGCGCCCAGATCGCCAAGAACGCGGGGCTGAGCGACTACCGCGCCTACGTCTGGAAGAGCTTCGAGCGGTTCGACTACACGCCCGCCGACTGCGAGCGGTTCAATGATGCGATCGCCAGCGTGGTGACGCCCAAGGTGAACGAGCTGGACATGAAGCGTCGCGCGGCGTTGGGCGTGTCGTCGCTTCGGCCGTGGGACCTGAGCGTGGACGTGAAGGGGCGTGGCCCGCTTCGGCCGTTCGAGGGCGACGATGTCGAGGCGCTTGTGCGGGGCGGTCACGGCGTGTTTGACAAGATCTCGCCGGTGCTGGCCGAGCAATTCGGCAAGCTCAAGCAGGGCCGGAACCTCGACCTCGTGAGCCGTAAGGGCAAGCGGGCTGGCGGGTTCCAAAGCTCGCTCTCGGAGTGCAAGGAGCCGTTCATTTTTATGAACGCCGCAGGCGTGCACCGCGACGTCGACACGCTGCTGCACGAGGGCGGGCACGCGTTTCACTATCAATGGGCCAGCGAGAACGAGCCGTTGACATTCCTGACGCACGCGCCGCTGGAGTTCTGCGAGGTCGCGTCGATGAGCATGGAGCTGCTCGGCTGCGACCACTACGGCCAGTTCTACAGCACCCCCGAGCAGGCCAGCCGAGCCAAACGCCACCAGCTCGAGGGCGTGCTGCGCTTCTTCCCGTGGATGGCCACCATCGACGCGTTTCAGCACTGGCTCTACACGCACCCCGACCACACCCGCGCGCAGCGATACGACGCTTGGCTGGCGACCATGCAACGCTTCGGCAGCAGCGCCGTCGACTGGGCCGGTTATGAAGACGCCCGCGCCGCCCGCTGGCACGCGCAGCTGCACCTGTTCCACTACCCGTTCTACTACGTCGAGTACGGCATCGCGGAACTGGGCGCGCTGCAACTGTGGCTGAACTACAAACGCGACCCGCGCAAGACGCTCGACCAGTACCGCGCCGCGCTCTCGCTGGGCGGCACGCGCCCACTGCCCGAGCTGTTCAAGGCCGCGGGCATCCGCTTTGACTTCTCCAAGGAAACCCTTGCGCCGCTCATCGACGCCGTCGTCGCGGAGCTGGCGACACTGCCGGAGTGACAGGGCGTGCTTCACGCACCAAGGACGATCGGCACGATCTGCGAGGGCTGATCGACCAGGACGTGGGCCCCGTGTTGCAACAGCTCGGCCCGGTCGCGGAAGCCCCAGAGCACGCCGACGGTGTGCAAGCCCGCAGACCGGCCGGTCTGCATGTCCACGTCGGTGTCTCCGACGTAGGCCGTGCGCGACGGCGTGGCATGAAGCGCCGTCAGGACCTCGAGCGCGCCTGCGGGGTCGGGCTTGGGGGCGTGGCCGTCGCGGTGGCCGAGCACGACGTCGAAGGTGCCGGGCTGAAAGAAGCGTTCGACAGCCCGGACGGTCATCGCGTGCGGCTTGTTCGAGAGCACCGCGAGCTTGCAGCCGGCGTGTCGCAGGGTGGTCAGCGTGTCGGTGATGCCGGGGAAGACGTGGGTCAGCGCATCGCCCCGCGCGTCGTAGCCCGCGCGGTGAGCGGTGATGGCCTGATCGAAGCGGGCGATGTGCTCGGGGCCCAGCAGGCCCTCGATGAGGTGGGGCAGGCCCTGCCCCGCAAGAAACCGGTAGTCGTTCAGCGGACGCATCGGCAGCCCGAGCAAACGCATGGCCGAGTTCGCCGCGTCCGCGATCGCCTCCAGCGTGTCCAGCAACGTCCCGTCCAGATCAAAGATCACCACGTCGAACCGTCGATGCATCGGGAGAGCATAGAGGTGTTGGGTGTGAGGGTGAGGGGTGCCGAACAGAGCGAGAGGAATACGGCGAGCAAATGACGAAGGACGAACCAGCGGGGGCCGTTTTTCATCACCCATTCGCAACATCACGAGCAGCATGCGCTGTGACCGGTTTCGAACCTCAACCCCTCACCCCTTGCACCTAACCCCTCATACCGCTTCACGACGCCGCGCATTGCATGTCCCCCTTGCCACGGGTAGGGTGTTCTCCGACGGGGCAAGGCACGACGCAGTCACTTGGACCACGCATGGCTGATAAAACACCACCGCTCGACGCCGCCACCAAGCAGGCGATCGGCGAGGCCCTCGGCAGGATCCCCGCCGCCCTCTATGTCCTGACCTCGGCCCACGAGGAACGGCGTGGTGGCATCCTCTGCTCGTGGGTCCACCAGGTCTGCTTCGAGCCGCCCATGATCTCCGTCTCGATCATGAAAGGCCGGTCCGTCATGCCGCTCATCAGCGAGTCGCGACGCTTCGCCCTCTGCCAGCTCGGCGAGAACGACCGCCTCGTCCAGCGCAAGTTCGCACACGCACACGACACGCACGATGACCCGTTCCTCGCCTTCGAGATGCTCCCACCCAAGCTCGCCGGCACGCCGATCCTCCGCACGTCCGTGGGCTACCTCGAGTGCGAACTGGTCTGCCACATGGACGTCGAAGGCGACCACGACCTCTTCGTCGCACGCGTCGCCAACGCAAAAACCTTCGGTGCCAAGCCGATTATTCGTGAGCGCGGGGACGGGTATGCGTACTGATGGATCAAGGGATTTCATCGCCAAGTCGCCAAGGAGGCCAAGGGCCGCCAAGCGGATGACTGTCGATGTGTGTTTCTTCTCGACCAGCGTGTTGAGTGAGAGATGCTGTGATCTGGATCAGATGGATGAACCGACACTCAGCATGTTCTTTCGATCGCCCGCTCTGAGTGAATGACGGCTCCGCTCCCTCTGTGTGTTGGGTGTTCATCTTCAAAATCCTGACCTTCTGACTTCCATGACTTCACTTGGCGGGCCCTTGACCCCCTTGGCGTCTTGGCGATTCCTGACCCTACAATCCGCCCATGCATGCCGCCGCACCGCCCGCCACGCTCACCGACCCGATCAACCACCGCATCCTCGCGGTCTCTGAAGACCGCATCCAGGGGTTTCAACGACAGCCGCTCCACGCCATCGCCGAGATGTCCGGCGTCGCGCTGCACACCGTCATCGAGCGCATCGCCGCGATGCTTGAAGCGGGCACCATCCGACGCGTCCGCCAGACCATGCTCAGCAC
>DAIOEG010000097.1:0-8381 GCA_036746415.1 Phycisphaera sp.
CCCCCGGTACCCCCTGCCCCCCTCCCCGAGGCCCGGGGGCCTTCAGGCCCCCTGCCCCATCCCCATCCCCACGCCTCACCCACCGCGCACCCCCCACCCCTACCTGCATTCCCGCCAACACACTCGGCGTCCTTGCCTGTTCCATCCATCGATTGTAATCCACCAGCTCCTCTGATATTCACTTCACAACCACAAACCTCTGTCGCCCCAACAACAGACACGCGCCATGACCCTCCAACAACAGATCGCTCGCAACCGCCTCGTCCCCGTCATCGTCCTCCACGATGCTCAACACGCACTCCCCCTGGCACACGCCCTCCTCGAAGGCGGCCTTCCCGTCGCCGAAGTCACCTTCCGAACACCCGCGGCCGAGGCCTCCATCAAAGCCATGGCAAGCATCCCCAACATGCTCGTCGGCGCGGGCACCGTCCTCACCGTCGAACAGGTCCACAAAGCACGCGACGCCGGCGCGACCTTCCTCGTCACCCCAGGCACCAACCCGCCCGTCATCGAAGAAGCACTCAAGCTCAACCTCCCCATCTTCCCCGGCGTCATGACGCCCACCGAGATCGACCTCGCCAGCACCTTCGGCCTCACCACCCTCAAGTTCTTCCCAGCACAACAAGCAGGCGGCGCTCCCATGCTCAAAGCGCTCCACGGCCCCTACCCCCACATCCAATTCATCCCCACCGGCAACATCACCCCCGAACTCGCCCCCTCCTACCTCGCACTCTCCAACGTCCTGGCCGTCGGCGGAAGCTGGATGGTCCAACCCGACCTCTACAAACAAAACAACTTCCATCCCCTCACCCAAGCCGTCCGCAAAGCCGTCCAAGCCGCCCAACCATCAACGCCCCTCAACCCCCTCGATGTTGCCACAGATGGACGCAGATAAACCCCGATGGGAGAGATGTAGTTGGCCACGGAATAGGAGGAAGTTGATGGATAAAATCTGTGTATAGGATTTCAGTTGAATCCATCTCTTCCTTCGCGCGAGTTTCCTCTGATCCCGTGGTCACCTGCTCGTGTTCCGGGGGCGGGGTCACGCTGCCAAGCATGGCGACATGTGCACCATGGTCACTGAGTAGCTTGCTGTCACTTGGGTCCAAGTCTGCACGGGCAGCGCTGCCGGGTCAGGACGGGGGGTCGGCGGGGCTGAGCTGCAAACTTCCTTTCCTACTCGCGTCGTCCCCAAAGCGACATACGACGGCTGGAACCTCTGAACAATCCCGCCCTCTCGCACAAGTCGATAATGTCGCTTGAACACGGCGTTTCATCATGACTTTGGAGCGTCGGTATCGGCAGGCGGGGTTGGTGGATGCGGTGACGATGGGGCTGCGGTCAGTTCATCGCGGTCCACGGCTTGCTGTCGTGCTTCTCGGCGAGGAGGAACGCGTCGCGGAGTTTTTGGATGACTTGTTCTCGCAAGAGGGGTGTTTGCGGGCGGCTTCGAGGTTGAGTTGGGCGTTGAGGGTGCTGGTGATGCCGACGATGGCGGTGTGGACGCCCCCGAAGGAAAGGACAAACTTAAGCGTGATCTCCGGCCAGGCGACGTCGGCGTCGTCGAGCATGAAGTTGAGCAGCTTGTCCACCTGCTCATCAGCGGTGTTGAGCAGGCCCACAGGCGCTGCGCCCAAGCCCAGTCGGCTGACAGGCAACTCGGTCAGGGCAAGGAGGCGGTGGGGAGCGTCATGTCGAACGGTAGCGGGGGGAATGGGGCTGAGGGGTCAGGGGCTGAGGGGCTGAGGGAGAAAGGCAGGTTTGAACCGCGGAGGCGCAGAGGGTGCGGAAGGCAGAAAAGATATGGATGTATGAGGAGGCGTGTGCGTCATGCATCGCAATTGCATGCCGCGTGACTCTGAACACTTCCGCGTTCCAAGTTCCAAGTTCCGCCTGCCCACTTCTCTTTCTTGACTCAGCCCCTCAGCCCCTTCTTCACGCTGTCTCTGCAAACTCCCATTGGTTGTTGAAGTCGCTTTCATCGCAGTCTTCTTCGTCGCCGAGGTAGTTGTGGGTGATTTCTTCGCCGGGCTGGATGTCTCGGAGTGCGACGACGGTGAGGTCGTCGTAGTAGGCGGCGTTGGGGAGGAGGGAGTGGTTGATGTACTTCATGTCGTTGTCGACACGGAAGCCGTGCGCTTCATCGAGCCAGAGGACGTGTGGGCCGTCGGCGGTGACGTGCTGGCCTTGGAGGTTGCCGATGATGGCACCTTCGGCGATGAGGGCGTTGGCGAAGAGGCCCTTGCCGTGGATCGGCGAATCCTGGACTTCGTACATGAGGGTCGCACTCCGTTGCGTTGTGGGTGATGTCGTTGTCAAACGGCTTACATCATATGGAGCATGGGGCGGGCGTGTGAAGCAGTGGTGAAGGCGCGGTGGGTGTGTGGGTGGGATGCAATGATGTTGGAGAGCCAGACGCTTCACCCCGCGGCGGGGTTCAGCGTCGGCGTGGGGGGTGATGGTGATGTTGTTGTGGTGGTGTTTGTTGTTGTGGTACTGGTGTTGATGGGTTCGGTGATGGCGGTGATGAGGGAGGCGTACCAGGCCATGTTGAGGCCGAGGCGCGCGTCTTGTGTGGGGTCGCGGTTGCTGACGTCGAGGGAGGCGGAGTGGACGCCTAGGAGTTTCCACGAAGTGTTTTCGGTGGCGACGTCGAAGATTTTGGCGACCACGGGCGAGCCGCTGGTGCCACGGTGCATCCACGCGTCGGTGACGAAGTAGGGCTCACCCTTAAAGGGCAGCGGGTAGACGCTGGCGAGGGTGGCTCGTCGGATGAGAGGCAGTCGGTGGAGCGAGTCTTCGAAGCCCAGGGGGAAGCCGATGATGATGACCTCCTGGCCGAGCGGGAGGCCGAGTTTTTCGTCGAAGAGGTCGGCTGGGCCGAAGGTGTCGACATGCCAGTTGGCGATGACGAGCGGGTCGTTGATGGGGACAGCGACGACATCGACCGCTCTGCCGAGGGTCGGGTGTTCACGCCACAGGGGCGCGTTGTTGTCACTGCGAAGAGGGACGGTGAGCTCGCCGTGGGACTTGAGGTCTGTCGGGTCGTTGTGGACCTGGACTTGGAGCGCATCGGGGTAGAGGTTGTTGAGTTCGTCGAAGACGACGTGTCGGTTGGTGATGAAGTAGAGGTAGCCGTCGCGGAGGAAGAAGAAGCCGGTGGCGTTGCCGATGATGTTGCCATCACGGCAGGTGAGGACCTTGGCCACGCGGACGAGGCGAGAGTCGATGAGGGGTTGCGGTTGATGTTGTTCGCTCATGGCGTGTGCTCTGTGGGAAGCGGGTAAGCGTAGGCGTGGGGAAGAAGTAGAAGAGCGAAGGTGGAAGGCGGAACGCGGAAGCGTTGGGAGTCGTGCTTTGTGTAGGCGTGATGCAGCATGTGGACGCGTGTTATTGTCTGCGCAGCGCAGTCAGACGCTTCGCCCCGGGGCGGGGCTTAGCGTCGGCGTGCGATGGGATGGGTTTGTTGCTGTGGTTAGCCGAGGCGTTTTTCGTTGCGTTCGCTGAGGATTTGGACGAGAAAGGTGTCGAGCGGGACGGCACCCTGGTCGCCTTGGGTGCGGTGTCGCACGCTGACGGTGCCGGCGTCCTGGTCTTTGCCGCCGACGATGAGCATGTAAGGCACGCGGGCTTGCTGGGCGGTGAGGACTTTGGAGTTGAGGCGTTCGTTGCCGGCATCGACGCTGACGCGGATGCGGTGCTCCTTCAACGCAGCTTCGACGGTCTGTGCGTAGGCGACGAACTTGTCGCTGATGGGCAGGACGCGGACCTGCTCGGGCGAGAGCCAGAGGGGGAAGCTGCCGGCAAAGTGTTCGATGAGCACGCCGACGAAGCGTTCCATGCTGCCGAAGGGCGCGCGGTGGATCATGACGGGGCGGTGCGTGGTGTTGTCTGCGCCGGTGTATTCGAGCTCGAAGCGTTGGGGCAGTTGGTAATCGACCTGCACGGTGCCGAGTTGCCACTCGCGGCCGATGACGTCTTTGACAACGAAGTCGATCTTGGGGCCGTAGAACGCGGCCTCGCCCGGCTCAAGGGAGAACGGGACACCGAGCCCAGCGGCGGCTTTCTTGCACGCGGCCTCGGCGCTGTCCCAGTCTTCGGATTTGCCGACGTACTTGCTGGAGTCGGGGTCGCGCAGGCCGACACGGACGCGGTACGAGTCCATGCCGAGTGTCTTGAAGACGGTCTTGACGAGTTCGAGACAGCCGTTGACTTCGGCTTCGACTTGCTCGGGCGTGACGAAGAGGTGCGCATCGTCTTGCGTGAAGCCACGGACGCGTGTCATGCCGCCGAGCTCGCCGGACTGTTCCCATCGGTACACGGTGCCGAACTCGGCGAGGCGGATGGGCAGATCCCGGTAGCTGCGTTTCTCGCTGGCGTAGATACGGATGTGGTGCGGGCAGTTCATGGGCTTGAGCATGTAGCCATCGACATCGCCGGTGCTGAGTCGGTTGGCCAGGTCGCCGCAGGTGCATCCCTCGTCGGCCAGGGCCTTGATCGTCTCGCGTTCGATGAGCGGGGGGAACTGCGAGTCGGCGTAGTAGGGGAAGTGTCCGCTGGTGCGGTAGAGGTCGAGCTTGCCGATGTGCGGCGTGAAGACCTGCGAATACCCTTGTTTTTCAAGGTGATACATGATGAAGGACTGGAGCTCTTGCCGGACGATCGCGCCGTTGGGCTTCCAGAGGACCAGGCCCTGGCCGACCTTGTCGTCGATCTCGAACAGGCCGAGCTTCCGGCCGATGACGCGGTGGTCGCGCTGCTTGGCTTGTTCGAGCGCTTCGAGGTGGTCGGCGAGGTCCTGTGGCGTGAAGAACGCGGTGCCGTAGACGCGCTGGAAGCGATCGGAGGTGATGTCGCCATGCCAGTGGGAGGAGGCGATGGAGGTGACCTTGAAGCTGCCGGGCGCAATGCGCGCGGTGTGGTCGAGATGCGGGCCTTGGCAGAGGTCTTCGAAGTGATTGCGTTGCGGTGAGCCAGTGATGTACCAGGAGAGGGTGGACGCGCCGCCGGTGATGGCGCGCTGCGCGTTGTCGAGTTTGTACTTGTTGCCTTCCTGCTGCAGTTTGGCGAGGCCTGCGCTCGTATCGGCTTCGTAGCGCGTGAACGGGCGATCGTCGGCGACGACGTGCTGCATGGCTTCTTCGATGCGTTTGAAGTCGTCGCTGCTGATGGGGGTGTCGAGTGCGATGTCGTAGTAGAAGCCGGTGTCGAGCGGCGGGCCGTAGGCGAGCTGGGTCTGGGGGTAGAGCTTGCAGATCGCCTCGGCCAGGACGTGGGCGGTGGAGTGACGGAGTAGATAGAGGGCATCCTTGCGGTGTTCGTCATCGCGGAAGACGGACCGGCCCTCTTTGTTGGTCTTGGGGGCTGTGACGATGGCGAGGTTGCAATCGCCGGGCAGTGGGCGGTGCAGGTCGTAGAGCTGGCCGTTGACCTTGGCGCCGATGGCGGCCTTGGCGAGGCCTTCGCCGATGGTCTTGGCGAGGTCATGTGCGGTGCTGCCGGCGGGGAGCTGCTTGGTGGAACCATCGGGCAGGGTGATGTGGAGCGTGGCTTGGGCGTTCATAGTCCGGTGATGATGGCCGAGCGGCGGGGCAACCGCAAACCTGCCGCTCGGCCCGGACCACCACAACCACGCGAAACGCCGATGAGGAGCGTTTCATGCTCCGTCGGTGGGCGGTTCACCGGGGGCGTGCATGATCTTCTGCGTCACAGCGACGGCCAGTTGCCGGCGTGTGTATTGATAGCACCTCCATAAAGGGATTTCGCCATGTCGATCAAGATCAAAGACCTCAAAACGCTGATGGTTCACGAGTTGAAAGACCTATACAGCGCCGAGACCCAAATCATCAAGGCCCTGCCCAAGCTGGCCAAGGCGGCGCATCACGCGGAACTCAAAGCGGCGTTCGAGACGCATCATGAAGAGTCGAAGCTGCAGCTCCAACGGCTTGAGAAGATCTTTCAGGCCGTCGAGTACTCGCCGGGCGGCCACCACTGCAAGGGCATGGAGGGCCTGCTGCTCGAGGGCAACGACATGATCGAGGAGGATGCGCCCGAGGAAGTGAAAGACGCGGGCCTCATCACCTCGGCCCAGCGCGTCGAGCACTACGAGATCGCCGGCTACGGCTGCGCCCGCACGTTCGCGCGTCTGCTGGGCATGGACGACATCGCGGACATCCTGCAGGAAACGCTCGATGAAGAGATCGCAACCGACCAGAAGCTGACGATGCTGGCCGAGTCGATGATTAACGAAGCGGCGATCGACGGGTGATCTGTCCGTCACATCGTTGTACAGCCGGGTCGTTGTAAGCCCGCGTCGGACTCGGCGCGGGCTTTTCATGCCGTGCTGTTGGGCGGTGGTGACGGGTCTTGTCTGTGCTCTCAATGGGTTGTGGCGTGTCAGACAATGCAACCTGCTGATTGGAAGATCGACCTTGCCGCTTCGACCTGTTCGGCGTGGGGTGTTGGGGTCTCCTGGAGCGTGTAGGGCTTGTTGAGCTGGTGCCACTTGGGCCGGCCCATCTGGTGGAACGGCAGGATCTCGACGCGTTCGACGGATCGGAGCGGCGCGACAAACGACGCGAGCGCGGCGATGTCGTCCGCGTCGTCGGTGAGCCCCGGCACGAGCACGAAGCGCACCCACGTCGGCCGGCGGAGCGTGTCAAGGCGTTGTGCGAAGCGGAGGATCGGCGTGTTGTCGACGCCGGTGACGCGTTGGTGCAGTGCGTTGTGGTAGGCCTTGAGGTCCAGGAGCACCAGGTCGATGTTGGCCAGGTCGTCGTCGCTGAGGCGCTCGCCGAGGTAGCCGTTGGTGTCCAGGGCGGTGTGCAGCGTGAGTTCACGGCGGGCGCGTCGGATGAGCTGCATGGCAAAGGCGTGCTGGACGAGCGGCTCCCCGCCGGAGATCGTGAAGCCCCCGCCCGTGGCCGAGAGGAACGCACGGAAGGACGCGACATCGGCGAGCACGGCGTCATCGGTCATGCGTTGCCCGCGAGCGACGGCCCATGTGTCGGGGTTGTGGCAATAGAGGCACCGCAGCTGGCACCCCGCGAGCCAGACGACGTAGCGGAAGCCCGGCCCGTCCACAGCCGAGGCGGTCTCCCGGCTGTGGACCCACCCAACGCGCCCCGTCGACTCATCACCGACGGGGCGGCCGGGGTCGTCTGCATCCATCAGGGGTCGTGAGGTCATCGTCATCAGGTCTTTCACAAACGACAGACACGAGGCACAGATCAGAACGACATCGTGGACTGATCCATCCGGTTGAAGCTGCACGGGCACCGGTGCCTGGATTTCATCCTTGGGGCAGTCGGTCAATGATCCTGGTGGTCGGCGTGGCATCGACCCATGTCTGCGCACCGATCGGCGAGCTTGTTTGCCAGCGAGGCGCTTGGGGTTTTACAGTCGGCTGTGGAAGGTGCGTTGCACGACGTCGTGTTGCTGTTCTTTGGTGAGCTTGGTGAAGTTGACGGCGTATCCGCTGACGCGGACGGTGAGCTGCGGGTAGTTGTCGGGGTGTTCGATGGCGTCCAGGAGGGTGGCGCGGTCGAGGACGTTGACGTTCATGTGGAAGCCGTTGCAGGCGAAGTATCCGTCGAGGCACCCGGCGAGGTTTGCGACCTGTTCGCTGCGTGTGCTTCCCAGTGCAGAGGGCAGGACGGTGTTGGTGAGCGAGATGCCGTCCTGTGCGGCGTCGTAGGGGAGCTTGGCGACGGAGAGGGCGGAGGCGACGTAGCCGCGTGTGTCCCGGCCGTGCATGGGGTTGGCTCCTGGGGCGAAGGGTTCGCCTGCTTTTCGTCCGTCGGGGGTGCTCCCGGTGGTCTTGCCGTAGACGACGTTGGAGGTGATGGTGAGGACGGACTGGGTGTGCTGTGCGTCTCGGTAGGTGGGGTGTTTTCGGAGCTTGTGCATGAAGGTTTGGACGAGCCATGCGGCGGTGGAGTCGACGCGGTCGTCGTTGTTCCCGAAGGCGGGGTAATCGCCGACGATGTCGTAGTCGGTGATGAGTCCGGTGCTGTTCCGGATGGGCCTGACCGACGCGTATCGGATGGCCGAGAGCGAGTCGGCGATGACGGAGAGCCCCGCGATGCCGAAGGCCATGGTGCGTTTGGGGCTGTAGTCGTGCAGCGCCATCTCGACGCGTTCGTAAGCGTACTTGTCGTGCATGTAGTGGATGCAGTTCATGGCGTTGACGTACACGGCTGCGAGCCAGTCCATGGCGTGGTCGAAGCGTTGCATGACCTGGTCGTGGTCGAGGACTTCACCGGTGCATGGCTCGAAAGCGGGCATGATCTGTTCGCCGGTGAGTTCGTCTCGTCCGCCGTTGATGGCGTAGAGGAGGCACTTGGCGAGGTTGACGCGTGCGCCGAAGAACTGCATCTGCT
>DAIOEG010000098.1:0-8362 GCA_036746415.1 Phycisphaera sp.
TGCCAACCCCCAGACCGGCCCCGCGCTCCAGCACTGGGTCCACATCGACGCCAACGGCCAGACCCTCGGTCGGCTCGCCGCCAAGATCGCGTTTATCCTTCAAGGCAAGCACAAGCCCACCTATACCCCGCACTCGGACACCGGCGACTTCGTCGTGGTCACCAACGCCGACAAGGTCGCCGTCACCGGCACCAAGCTCGACGACAAGTTCCACGAGCGCTACACCGGCTACCCCTCGGGCCGAAAGGTCACGACCTGGCGTGAGGTGCTCAACGGCCCGTTCCCCGAACGCGTCCTCGAGACCGCCGTCCGCCGGATGATGCCCCGCAACAAGCTCAGCGTCGCCCAATTCAAGAAGCTCAAGGCGTACAAGGGCACCGAACACCCCCACGGCGCTCAGCAGCCCAAGACCCTCGAAATCGTCGTGAAGTAACACCTGCCTGCCCTGACGGGCTGGCCGCGTGTCCACCGTTTTTCTTCCTTTTTCACAAGACCTCCACGGACCCCCGCTCCCATGTCCGAAGCGACCCTGAACATCGGCTCTGAAGCTCCCGCCGCCGGCAAGACCGCGTTTGTCCGCCCGCTCCGCGACGCCGCCGTCCCCGACAAGGGTGGCTACGTCTGGGGCACCGGCCGACGCAAGGCCGCCGTCGCCCGGGTCCGAGTCAAGCCCGGCAACGGCAAGTTCGTTGTCACCTCGACCAACGTCCGCGACAAGGACTACGACAAGTTCTTCACCGAGCCCCAGCACCAGCTCGCCTGCCGTAAGCCCCTCGAAGCGACCCGGACCCTCGGCCAGCTCGACATCTACGTGAACGTCCGCGGCGGCGGGATCACCGGACAGGCCGAGGCCGTGCTGCTGGGCGTCGCCCGTGCTCTTGTCGCCTACGACCCCACCCTCGAACAAGCGCTCCGCGACGAGGGCTACCTCTCGCGCGACAGCCGTAAGGTTGAGCGTAAGAAGCCCGGCCAACCCGGTGCCCGCCGTCGCTTCCAGTTCTCGAAGCGATAATTGACGGACCCACTTGCATCCGTCATGGCGGACGCTATACTCCCTGCGTCAAGGGAATACCCCCTGATTCTTCCACTGCCCCACCCACCCCACGAGGCGCGACGATTCGTTCGTCGCGTCTCTTTTTTTGCTGTTGTTGGGCCGCTCGACAGGCACCGTGATCCACAGCGATCCCGATTGTGCATCGGGTCACGCACGACGGCGATTTCATTACACTGCTCGCTCACCCTTGCACGGGAGACATGCAGTGCCTATCGAGACGTTGGATCGGATCTTCCGCCCCCGAACCGTGGCGGTCGTTGGGGCCAGTGACAACCTTGTGAGCGTCGGTTACGCGGCGCTACGAAACATGTTGCGGGGCTTTTCAGAGCTGTCGGGGGGTCAGGTATTCCCTGTCAACCCCAAGCGTGACACGGTGCAGGGCGTGCGGGCGTACGCGTCGCTTGCGGCGGTTGCAGAAGCGGCGGGGGGGGCACCGGACCTTGTCGTGGTGTGCACGCCGTCGCCCACGGTGCCCGCGATCGTGAAGGAAGCCGGCGAGCTGGGGACGCGTGGGATGGTGGTCATCAGCGCCGGCTTCCGCGAGGCGGGTGCAGAGGGCCTGGTGCTCGAGACCAAGATGCTGGAGGTCGCGCGGCAGTTCCCGGGGATGCGGATCGTCGGGCCTAACTGTCTGGGCGTGATCGTGCCGGGGATCGGGCTGGACGCGAGCTTCGCGGCGACGGCTCCGAACGCGGGGCGTGTCGCGTTTATCTCGCAGTCGGGCGCGTTGGGCACCAGCGTGCTCGACTGGGCGTCGGCCAAGGGCATCGGGCTGTCGCATTTTGTCAGCGTCGGCAACATGGCCGACGTGCAGTTTGCCGACTTGATCGACTACTTCGGGCAGGACCCGTCTGTGTCGGCGATCCTGCTGTATGTCGAGTCGATCCGTGACGCACGCGCGTTTGTGTCGGCCTGCCGTGCCTTCACGCGCACCAAGCCGATCATCGCCTACAAGGCCGGCCGGTTCGCTCGCTCCGCCGCCGCTGCGCAATCACACACCGGCGCGATGATGGGCGCGGACGACGTGCACGACGCGGCGTTCCGTCGCTGCGGCATCGAGCGGGTCTACAGCATCGATGACCTGTTCGACTGTGCCGAGCTGCTCGCGCACCACAGCGTGCCCAAGCGCGGCCGACTGGCGATCGTGACCAACGCCGGCGGCCCGGGTGTCATGGCCAGCGATGCGCTGCTCTCGGTCGATGGGCAGTTGGCGGACCTGTCGGCGGGCACGATCGAGACACTCAACGGCAAGCTCCCGCCGTTCTGGTCGCACGGGAACCCCGTCGATGTGCTGGGCGATGCGCCGGCCGAGCGTTACGGCGAGGCGCTCAAGGTCGTGCTGGGCGATGAGAACGCCGATGCGGTGCTGGTGATCCTGACGCCGCAGTCGATGACCGACCCGACCGCGTGTGCGCAGGCGGTGATCGACGCGGTGAAGGAGACCGGCTCACCCAAGCCGGTGCTGACGGCGTGGCTGGGCGGCAGGAGCGTCGAGCAGGGCAGGGCGCTTCTGAGTGCCTCGGGCTTGCCGACGTACCCGTCCCCGGAGCGTGCGATCCGCGGCTTCATGCACCTGGTGAGTTATGCGCGCAACATCGTGAACCTCTACGAGACGCCGTTGCCCGCCCCGCCGGATGTGCTGTTCAACGCGGACCGTGGCGGGCGGATCACCGACGCGATCCTCTCGCACAAGGGCCAGCTTCTCAGCGAGGTGGACGCGAAGACGCTGCTCGATGCGTACAGCATCCCGGTGGCGCGTGCTGCGCGAGCGACCAGCGCGAACGAGGCCGCGCGACACGCCGGCAAGATCGGCTACCCCGTTGCGATGAAGATTCTCAGCAACGACATCACGCACAAGAGCGACGTGGGCGGCGTGAAGCTCAACCTTGCGGACGAGGCGTCGGTGCGCGAAGCGTTTGAGACGATGATGACCAAGGTGAAGGCGCTGTTCCCCCATGCCGACATCGACGGCGTGACGGTGCAGCCGATGGTCAAGATGCCCGACTCGATCGAGCTCATTTTGGGTACAAACAAAGACCCGGTGTTCGGCAGCGTCGTGCTCCTGGGTATCGGCGGGACGACGGCGGAGATCATGAAAGACAAGGTGCTCGGCCTGCCGCCGCTCACCGAGGCGCTCGCGCGGCAGATGCTGCGGTCGCTGCGCAGCTACCCGCTGCTCACGGGCTATCGCGGCAAGCCGGCGGTGGATATGGATGCGCTGGTCGAGACGATCATCCGCTTCTCGTACATGGTGGCCGACTCGCCGAACTTGAAGGAGTTCGACATCAACCCGCTGCTCGTGGGGCCCACCGGCGTCATGGCGCTCGATGCGCGGGCGATCACGGACAGCGGTCCCGTCAATGCGGACGTGCGTTACTCGCACCTGGCGATCCGGCCATACCCCGCGCAGTTCATGGATGAGGTCCGGCTGGCGGACGGCACGCATGTCACGCTGCGGGCGATCAAGAGCAGCGATGAGCCGTTGTGGCGGGACATGCTGACACGCTGCTCGCCCGAAACAATCCGCGCGCGGTACTTCCAGGTCATCAAAGAGTTCACGCACGAGATGGCGGCTCGGCACTGCTTCGTCGACTACGACCGAGAGCTGGCGATTGTCGCCATCACCAACGATGCGCAAGGCAACGGCCAGATGATCGGCGTGACCCGGCTGGTGGCCGACCCCGACCGCACCGAGGCGGAGTTCGCATTGTTCGTCGAAGACGCGTGGCAGGGGCACCGCATCGGGTCGCTCCTCACGGGCTACGGCCTGCAGGTCGCGCGCGAGTGGGGCCTGAAGAAGCTGACCGCCCAGACCATGCGCGAGAACCGCCGGATGACCGCGACCCTCGAAGAGCACGGCTTCACAACCCGTGAAGACCAGGACGAGGGCATGGTGTTCGCAGAAATTTCATTGGGATAACCCATGAAGCCCACGCTGCGAAGCTGCGTGGGGTTGGTCTGTGGCTGACCCCACGCAGCTTCGCAGCGTGGGCTTGGGGGAACTTTTGGTTGTGTGGTGTCGTCTGAACGCTGGTGTGTTCAATCGGCACCTTCAACTGAAAGGGACTCTTATGCGTTTGCAGTCGATGGCGTGTGTGGCGGTGTTGTCGTGTGTGGTGGCTCCGGGGTGGTCGGAGTCGCCGGCGGTGATGCAGGTCGAACCGGGCGATCGTGTGGTCATTCGACCCGCGTTGCCGGTTGACAAGGGCGATCGCGGTGTGTTGCCCGAGGGTTGGCGGCCCACGGTCGAGGTCGCGCTGCTGCTGGACACGAGCAACTCGATGGACGGCCTGATCGATCAGGCCAAGCGCCAGCTCTGGGGCATCGTCCGCGAGTTCGCCAAGGCCCAGAAGAACGGCCAGACGCCCACGCTCCGCGTTGCGCTCTTCGAGTATGGCAACACGAATCTGCCCGCCAGCGAGGGGTATCTGCGACAAGTCGTCGCGCTCACCGATGACTTGGACGTGGTATCGGCGGGCTTGTTCGCGCTCTCCACGAGTGGCGGCGATGAGTACTGCGGGCAGGTGATCGAGCAGGCGGTCGAGCGTCTGGACTGGAGCAAGGATGGCAACGGGTACAAGGCGATCTTCATCGCCGGCAACGAGCCGTTCACGCAGGGCACCGTGGACTACCGCGTCGCGGTGAGCAAGGCGATCGGCCGGGGCGTGGTGGTCAATACGATCCACTGCGGCGGGTACGAAGAGGGCGTGAGCGGCATGTGGGCCCAGGGCGCATCGATGGGCGAGGGCAAGGCGCTCAACATCGACCAGGACCGCGCGGTCGTGCATATCGATGCGCCGCAGGACAAGGTCATCATCGAGCTGAACTCGAAGCTGAACAGCACGTACCTGTGGTTCGGCGACGTGGACACGCGTCACGAGTATGCGCGAAACCAGGTAGCGCAGGACTCGCTCGCGGCGTCCGTCGCGCCGGCCGCAGCCGCCGAGCGTGCGGTGACCAAGGCCAGCGCGGCGTACAGCAACCGCTCCCGTGACCTTGTGGATGCGTACGCGCAAGACCTCGACAAGCTCGGCACGTTGGACCAAGCGACACTGCCCGAGACCATGCAGGCGATGACGCTCGACGAGCGCAAGGCTTATGTCGAGACGCAGTCGGCGGAGCGCTCGGCGTTGCAGGCGCAGATCGCTTCATTGCAGCTGGAGCGCGAGGCGTGGCTCGCCGAGAATGCCGAGCCGGCCGAGGGCGAGGCGTCGCTGGGCGATGCGATGCTGGGCGCGGTGCGTGAGCAGTTAACCGCCGCAGGCTTCGTGGTGGAGTGAGTCGCACCCACAGACAGCCATCTGAACCAGCCCGCGCAGCACGTCTTCGCGGGCTGGTTTGCAGGTGTTTAGTGTGTTTTGATCCAGTGAGTGAACCGCCGGGGCTTGGCTGGCGTTTTGATCGTGGGCCTTTGGCCTGTTAGAACAGTGGCTGTCGGGTGTTGCCGACGGTCCGGGAGGGTGGGTTGCATGTTTGGTACGCACACGAGGAGCTTCGATCGTGACAAAGCAGATGACCGTGTTGGGAGTGTTGGCGTCGGCGGTGTTGGCGGTTGGGTTCTGGGCTTCGCAGGAGCCGGCGACGGCTCAGCAGAGCGCTTCGGCGACGACGGTCGCGGTGGTGGACCTGCAGGCCGTGTTTAACGCGAGCCAGCAACAGAACGCGATCCAAAGCGCGCAGCAGTCGCGGACGGAGAAGCTCCAGGGCGAGGTCAAGACGAGGCAGGACAACGTGCAGATGTTAAAGGGTCAGCTGGACACGCTGACGCCCAACAGCGACGCGTGGGAGACCAAGCGCACCGAGCTTCTTCAAAAGACGGTCGAGCTTCAGAGCTGGGCCCAGGTGAGCGAGCAGCTGGAAGGGCGGCAGCGCACGCTTGAGTTTGTCGGCTTGTACGACTCAGCGAACAAGGCGGTGAGTGCGGTGGCTTCGGAGCTTGGGATCGCGATCGTGCTGCAGACGGGCACAATGCCCAGCAACAACCAGCTGGCTCAGGCCGAGCCGCAGCAACTCGTCGCCCTCCTGCAGAACCGCAAGGTCCTTCACAACACGCCTCAGGTGGACATCACCCAGCAGGTGATTGCACGGATGAACAGCGCGTTTGCCGGGCAGTGAGATTGTGCTTGTTTTGAGGGCTTTTTGAACCACGAGCCCACGTTCGATGAGCGTGGGTTTTCTTGTAGGATGCTGGCATGCCACGGTTGTCAGTCCAAGCGTTATCTGAGCGGGTGAACGGTCGAGTGGTGGGGGATGCGCAGCGGACGGTGTCGGGTGTGAACGATCTGGAACGTGCGGGGTCGGAGGACCTGACGTTCGTGGGCGAGGCGCGGTACGCCGAGCGTTGGCGTTCGAGCCGGGCGGGCGTGGCGCTGGTGAGCGAGGATATTGCGCTCGACGCCGGCGAGGGCCGGTCGTTGGTGCTGGTGAAGAACGCGGACTTGGCGATGGCCCGGGTACTGGAGTTGTTTGCAGTGGCGGACCCGACGGTGAGCGTGGGCGTTCACCCAAGCGCGGTGGTGGATGCTTCGGCCAAGCTGGGCGAGGGCGTGTCGATCGGGCCGGCCTGCGTGGTGGGCCCGGGCGTTGTGATCGGCGCGGGGACGGTGCTGCACGCGCGGGTGAGTGTGTTTGATGGCGCGCGCATCGGGGCGCGGTGCGTCTTCTGGCCGGGCGTGGTGATCCGCGAGCGTTCGGTGATTGGAAACGACTGCTTGTTCCACAGCAACGTGGTCGTGGGCACCGATGGCTTCGGTTACCGGCCAGAGCAGACGCCGCAGGGCGTCAAGCTCGTCAAGGTGCCGCACCTGGGCTGCGTCGAGATCGGCAGCGACGTCGAGCTGGGCGCGTGCACCACCATCGACCGCGGCAAGTTCGGCAACACGATCATCGGCGACGGCTGCAAGCTCGACAACCACGTGCAGATCGGCCACAACTGCAAGCTCGGCCGGATGGTCATCATCGCCGGCTGCTCGGGCATCGCCGGCTCCACCACCGTGGGCGACGGCACGATGATCGGCGGGCTCGCGGGACTGGGCGACCACCGCACCGTCGGCAAAAACGTCCAGATCGCTGGCGGCGCGCAACTCATGCACGACATCCCCGACGGCGAGAAGTGGGGCGGCGCCCCCGCAAAACCCATCAAACAAGCCGTCCGCGAAGAACTTGCGATCCAACGCCTCCCCGACCTGCTCAAACAGGTCAAAAAGTTCCTCCCCCAATAAACAACGCTTCACCCGGGGAACCACGGGCACAACCGGTACACTGACGCGTCCAACCACCCGCCCGCACCCAATCCAGGCACCACGCTCGCTCCGCAGACCATGCAGCGTCAACAGACCATCGAAACGCCTGTCTCCTTCCGCGGTCTGGGTCTGTTCACCGGCCAGCCCGTCAACGTCACATTCAAGCCCGCGCCAGAGAACCACGGCATCGTCTTCAAACGCACCGACCTCCAAGGGGCCACCGTCCCTGCGCTAGTCGACTACGTCGTCAAACGCGTCCGCCGATCCGCCGTCCGACAAGACCACGCCGTCGTCGAAACCACCGAGCACGTCCTTTCCGCCATCGCCGGCTGCAACATCGACAATCTGCTCATCGAGATCGACGGGCCCGAGCTGCCCATCTTCGACGGCTCGGCGATGCCGTTCCTCGAAAAGCTCCGCGAGGCCCGCGTCGTCGAGCAACCCGCCGACCGCAAGTGGCTCGTCGTTGAAAAGCCCGTCATCATCCGACAGGACGACGCGATGATCGTCGCCCTGCCCTGCCCCGAGCCCGCGATGCAGGTCATCTACGAGCTCGACTACAGCAACATCAACGCCGCCATCGGCCGACAGCTCCACGCGTTCGACCTCACGCCCGAGGCCTACGCGACGCAGATCGCCCCCGCACGCACCTATTCACTCCGCCCCGAGGCCGAGGCCGCCCGGCAGGCCGGCCTGTTCACGCACCTCTCCGTGGATGAGTTCCTCGTGCTCGGCGACGACGGCCTGGCCATGGGCAACAACACGCTGCGCTACGCCGATGAGCCCGTCCGACACAAAATCCTCGACCTCATCGGCGACCTCTTCCTCATCGGTGCGCCGATCCAGGGCCGCATCATCGCCTACAAGTCCGGCCACCCCATGAACCAACAGCTCGCGCGCGAGCTGCTCAAGCAACACCGACACCACAACCTCCGACACCTCACCAAGCACGCCAGCGTCATCGACGTCCGCCGGCTCTTCCGCATGATGCCGCACCGCTACCCCATGCTGCTGGTTGATCGTGTGATTGAACTTGACGGCGACCGCCGAGCCGTGGGCATCAAGA
>DAIOEG010000099.1:0-6173 GCA_036746415.1 Phycisphaera sp.
GAGCCCCGGGGGCGTGGGTGGCGCTTGTGGGAGTTTGGGTGTTGGGGGTGTTGTTGTGGGTGATGGTCTGGGTGTTGGAGTCGGGATTGACGCATCGGCACAGCACGCCGGCGGTGGTGGAAGAGGTGAAACGGCTCACGGGGTTTGATCGGCCGGGCGTGTTGACGGTGGGGTACGAGGATGCGTCGCTGGCGTTCTACACGGAACGATGGACCGGCCGGGTCGACCCGCGTTTCACGGTGCAAGAGTGGGCCGCGATCGACCGCGCGCAGCTCGTGCTGCTGGCGGAGCCGGCACAGTGGGACGCGTTTGCCTCGTCGATGCCTGCGTTGCTCGAAGCGCGTTACGAGCGCGTGGGTGAGGTGGTGTACGACTGGCGGGAGGGCAAGGTGTTGCGGGTGTATGCGGCGCGTGGTGAGTGAATGAAGAAAGCCCACGTTCGTTGAACGTGGGCTTTGGGGTGTCTGTGATGTGTTGAGTTTCAGAAGGTGTCGATGGTGGGCAGGGTGCCGACGATCGGCAGGCCGTAGTGCTTGAAGCTCTCGGCGATGTCGCAGCCGTCCACGATGTACTTGGGGTCGAGGGTCTTGGTCTTGGCGGCAACGTCGCTGATCTCGATGCGTTTGTATTCGACGGCGTACGGGCTGTCGCTCTTGCGGAGGATGGCGATGCTGCCGGTCTTGTGCTCGCCCTTGAGCGCGTGCTCGGCTGCGGCGCGTGCGCTGGCTCTTGCTTCCTGTTGATCGGGGACACTGACGCATCCGACGAAGGAGCGTTGGAGGTAGCCGAAGGTGTCGGCCCGGACGCGGAGCTTCTTGCCGAGCTTCGCGCCGAGTTTGTTCTTCACGAGGTCGGAGAGGATGTCGCCCAGCGCGCCCGAGCCGGAGAGCTGGATGTTGCCGTGCGCGTCTTTCTCGACGTCGCTCTGGAGCTTGGTGATCATGGGGGCGCCGGTCTCGTCGTGGATGCCCTCGCTGACGGCGATGAGGCACCGGCCGAGCTTGGTGTAGACGCGTTCGACGTCGCTGAGGAACTTGTCTTCGTTAAAGGCGACCTCGGGGACGTAGATCAGGTGCGGGCCATCGGTGGTTCCTGCGCGCCGGCCGAGCATGGCGGCGGCGGTGAGGAAGCCGGCGTGTCGGCCCATGATGATGTTGATCTTGATGCCTGGCAGCGCGGCGTTGTCGAGGTTGTCACCCATGAAGGCCTGCGCGACGAACTTCGCCGCGCTGCCAAAGCCGGGGGTGTGGTCGTTGATGACCAGGTCGTTGTCGATGGTCTTGGGGCAGTGGTAGGCCGTGAGGTCATAGCCGGTGCCGGCGGCCATCTCGGCAACGATGCGGCAGGTGTCGGAGCTGTCGTTGCCGCCGATGTAGAAGAAGTAGCGCACATCGTTTTTCTTAAAGTGCTCGAGGATGACTTTGCAGTACTCGGCGTCGGGCTTGTCACGCGAGCTGCCAAGCCCTGATGACGGCGTGCTAGCGATCGCGTCCAGCTTGCTCTGGGGGACCGCGGTCAGGTCGATGAAGTCGTCTTTTTTGATGCCCGAGACGGCATGACGAGCGCCGAGGATCTTGCCGGCAAACTTGCCTGCGCACAGGCCCTCGACGACGCCGACGAGGGACTGGTTGATGACGGCCGTGGGCCCGCCGGACTGACCGATGACTGCGTTGCCTTGTGGCATGTGGGGTGCCTTTCCGTGCGTTGTGCGTGGGATGAAATCGTGGCGACCGAGCCCGCGCCCGGACCGCCGCCGAGGATACCAACACGCTGGCCCCGGGGCGTATGAGGCGTGCCGCAGTCCACACCCGATTGCAAACCCTCATGCGAACGGCACAAGAAAACCCTTGGGGTTCCCTCGCCAGCGTCGTATCATGTTGGCGATATTCGCCTGCAATCATGTACCGGCCGGTCCGTCCCATCTCACCCGGCCAGACACGGATGTTCTGTCCTTTTTCAAGCCCCCATAGGAGCCCGACATGTCAGAGGTCGACACGATCCTGTCCCGCAAAGGCGGCGAGGTCTGGACCACCAGCCCGCACGAGACCGTGCTGCACGCGGCGGAAAAGATGAACAGCCACGGCATTGGCGCGCTGGTCGTGGTCGACCGTGGCCGGGTGGTTGGCATCTTCACCGAACGCGACATGCTCCGCCGCGTCGTCACGCACCGGCTCGACCCCGCTGATGTCCACGTGCAACAGGTCATGACCCACGACGTCGTCACCTGCCACCCCGGCACACGCATCGACGAGGCCCGACGCGTCTTCATGGAATGCAGGATCCGACACATGCCCGTCGTCGATGAACAAGGCGGGCTCATCGGCATGCTGTCCATCGGCGACCTCAACGCCTGGGAACTCACCGGCGCCCACATCCGCGTCCAAGCGCTCGAAGAGTTCATCTACGGGACGTTCTGACATCGCAACAATCAGCACCGCTGAAGCCCGGGTTCATTGAACCCGGGCGTCTCTGTGCGTTGATGTGATGCGGGGCCGCTATCCTCCGCCATGACCCTGATCGCTGCGTGGTGTGTGCTTGTGCTGGGTGCTGCGTCAACAGCGGTGTGGGCGTTCATCAACTTCAATGGGCAATACAAGCGGTCGCTGCGATACCGGCTCGCGCCACCGACAACGCCTGATGCCGCCGACGGCACGCCCCACCCGAGCGTGGTCATCCTCGCGCCGGGGCGGAACGAAGCCGACCACCTGCCGACGGTCTTGACGGGGTTGTGTGAGCAGGACTACCGCGATGCGCAAGGCCGTCCGCCGCTCGTCGTGTTCATCGATGACCAGAGCGACGACAACACGCCGGCGATCGTCGCCGACTTCGCGAAGCGTCACAGCAACCTGCTCGCCGTGCGCAACGACACGCCACCGCCCGCCGGCTGGGTCGGCAAGTGCTGGGCGATCGAACAGGGCATCCGAGCAGTTGCAGCGAACGACACGGCACCCAGCGACTTCTACTGCTTCACCGATGCGGACATCCATTGGCACCCGGCGCTGTTGAGGACGGCTCTTTCGCATCTGCGTGTTTCCGGGGGCGATGTGCTGGCGGTGACGCCGTCGCTGGTGTTTGGCTCGCGGATCGAGGGCATCGTGCAGATGCAGCTCGTGCTGGCGCTGGGGCTCATGCTGCCCTTCGAGCGCGCGATGGACCCGGCCTACCCCGACGTGGCGCTCTGTGGCGGGGCGTTCATCCTCGTCAAGCGCGACTGGTACGACCGCGTCGGCGGGCACACCTCGGTGAAAGACAAGGTGGTGGAAGACCTCTCGCTGGGGCTGGAGCTCAAGCGCGCGGGGGCCTTGATGCGCGTGGCGATGGCGGGCGGGCTGCAGTGGTGCCGGATGTATGAGGGGTGGTGGGACATGTGGGAAGGCCTGACGAAAAACGCGTACGCGGGGCTGGAGTATTCGCCGCTCCGCGCGGTTGCGCTCGTGCTGGCGACGGTGCTGCTCAACGTGTTGCCGCCGGTGTATGCGATCGTCTCAGCGGTCTGGCTTGTCATGTCGTTCAACATGCTGGCGCTTGCATCGCTGGCTCTGGCCGTGCTGGGAACGCTGCTGGGTGCGCGGGCACTCAACACGACGCGCAAGCTGCTGTCGCTGCCTTGGTGGTACAGCTTCACGATGCCGATTGGCGCAGGCGTGTACGCGGTCTTCGTGCTGGCGAGCATGTGGCAGTTCTATTCGGGCGGCAACACATGGAAGGGCCGACGTTACGCAGCAACCGGCGCGTGAGCCCCAGGCAGTAAATGGGTCGCCTTGATTTGAAGCCACAGATGAACGCGGATGGACGCGGATGAGAAAGAGTTGGATTGAATCCGCGTCCATCTGCGTCCATCCGCGGTTCCAGACACTGCTCAATCACACCAACCCGTGCAACACTCCCGCCGCGTCTTCGCATCCCCGCGACACCCCGCGTGGTATCTTCACCGCATGGACATCCTCCGGCTGATCCTGGACTGGGCGGAGCTTCGGCAGGTCGCGGGCCTGGACGCGGTGGCGTACGCGGCCTTTGCGCTCATCGGAACGGTGTTGTTCGTGATCCGCGTGGGCATGATGCTCATCGGCGGCATGGACACCGACTTCGCGACCGACCTCGCAGACCACGGCAGCGGGTTCTCCGTCGTCTCACTCATGTCGATCACCGCGTTCTTCATCGGCGCCGGCTGGTCGGGGCTGGCGGCACAACTCGAATGGGGCTTGGGCTCGGGGGTCACGGCGATCGTCGCGGGGCTGTGCGGCGTCGCGCTCATGTTCGCATCCGCAGGCGTGATGTTTGGCGCGAAGAAGCTCGGCCGCGAGGTGACGTATGAGTTGCAGTCGGCGGTCGGCAAAACCGCCAGCGTCTACATCACCATCCCCGCATCGGGCGGGGGCAAGGGGCAGGTCCGCATCGTTGTCTCCGGCCGGTCGATGGTGATCGATGCCGTGTCCACGGGCCCCAAGCTCGAAGCGTTCTCCGAGGTCCGCGTGACGGCGGCGCGTGACGACAAGACGCTGGTGGTCGAGGCGCTCAGCGCCGCGACTGCGTGAATGCGCGTGTGGTGCGTCTCGCCGGCGTGTTTGGTTGGCGGTGATGCGGGGTCGATGGTTTTGGGTTCTTTCAAAGGGATTTTTCACATGATCAGTACGTTGTCGCAGATCGATTTGGGTCCCACCGGCTCGATGCTCACGTTCATCGCGGTCATGGTCGCGGTGCTGGTGGTGCTCGTGGGTTTCTTCTGGGTCATCAGCCGGTACCGGCGGTGCCCGTCGAACCGCATCCTCGTGATCTACGGCAAGGTCGCGGGCGACCGCGCCGCCAAGGCGCTGCACGGCGGCGGCGCGTTCGTCTGGCCGGTGATCCAGGACTTCGCGTACCTGTCGCTGGAGCCGATGACGATCGATATCGAGCTGCAAAGCGCGCTGTCGAAGAAGAACATCCGCGTGGCCGTGCCCTCGACGTTCACCATCGGCATCTCGACCGACCCGGACATCATGAACAACGCGGCGGAGCGGATGCTCGGCCTGAACGACCAGCAGGTCGCGCTGCAGGCCCGCGACATCATTCTGGGCCAGATGCGCCTCGTGATCGCGACGCTGACGATCGAGGAGATCAACCAGGACCGTGAGAAGTTCCTGGACCTTGTGAACAAGAACGTGAACTTCGAGTTGAACAAGATCGGCCTGTTCATGATCAACGTGAACATCCGCGACATCAGCGACGAGTCGGGGTACATCGAGGCGCTTGGCAAGAAGGCGGCGGCGGAGGCGATCAACCAAGCGAAGATCGACACCGCCCAGGCGGACCGCGAGGGCGCGATCGGGACGTCGGCGGCGGATCGCGAGCGTGAGGTGAGCGTGTCGCAACAGGTCGCGCAGTCGCGGATGGGCCAGAAGCAGGCCGAGGCCGAGCAGCGCATCAAGGTCGCGGAGCTGGAGGCGAGCGGGATCGCGGGTGAGGCGAGCGCCAAGCGTGAGCAGGACGTAGCGATTGCGCAGCAGAACGCGATCGCCACGCAGGGCCGTAAGCAGGCCGAGGCCGAGCAGCGCATCCGGGTGGCGCAGCTGGAAGCGACCTCAGTGGAGGGTGAGAACAAGAGCAAGGCGTCGATCGTGGCGTACGATGCGAACCTGGCCGAGGCGCAGGCCGAGGCCCGTCGGCGTGGCGAGGTGGCGTTGGCGATGTCGTCGCGAGACATTTTGATGGCGGAGAAGGAAGAGCAGCTGGCTCGGCTTGAGAAGGAAGTCATTGCCAAGCAGATGATCGAGCAGAAGCAGATCGAGATCGAGGCCGAAGCAGAGGCCGAGCGCGTGCGACGCATCGCCAAGGGCCACGCGGATGGCGCGTTGTCGAAGTACCTGGCGGAAGCCCAGGGCATCCAGAAAGTGCTGGACGCCAAGGCCGAGGGTTACGAACGGCTGATGAAGGCCTGCGGCAATCGCCCGGACCTTGCGCCGGCATTGCTGATCATCGAGAAGCTACCCGAGCTGGTGGCCGAGCAGGTCAAGGCGATCCAGAACCTCAAGATCGACAAGATCACCGTGTGGGACGGGGGCGGTCAGAACGGCGAGGGCTCGACCGCGGGATTCCTCAAGAGCTTGATCGGCTCGCTCCCGCCGGTGCACGAACTGGCACAGCAGGCCGGCATCGACCTGCCCGAGGTGATGGGCAAGGTGAAGGTCGATGCG
>DAIOEG010000099.1:6183-8321 GCA_036746415.1 Phycisphaera sp.
GGGCTGGATGCCGCCGGCGGAGTGATGCGCTGGGGTGGTCCACACACGTGTCGTGTCAACGTCTACACCACGCCGGCGAGTGAACGCGCCGGTTGCGGGGATGTATCAACGCAGCGCGTCGGCGGGCTCGCTGGTCACGCCGGCCCGGTTGGTCGCGTAGACGAGCACGGCCTGCGGCTCGGCGTCGTTGGGCAGCGTGACTCGGATGATGTCCTGCGACGCGGGGGCGATCAGGGTCTGCCACTTGTTGTCGGCCTTGACTTGCACGGCCCAGTGCAGGCCCTGCGCGATTGACTTCTTTTCGGCCTCGACGGTGAGGGTCTTGCCGGTTTGCTTGGCCATCACTCGGGGCGCTCGGGGCTGGGCCACGTCCATCCAGGGGTTTGCGGGGACCAGCGCGGGCGTGGCGTAGAGCTTGGTCAGGGCGTCCGTGATGCCGCGGGCGTTTTTCTCAAGCGATTTCATGGAGAAATGGATGTGGCCGGCGGACGGGTCGCCCAGGACGCGGGTGATATTGACCTGCGCGGGGAGCTCGGCGTCGTCGTAGCGCGGCGTTTCTTCGAGCAGGCGAGACGTGTAGATGCCCGGCCAGATGTGTCGGCCTTTGGGGTTGTGGTCCTGCCACCAGTCCAGCAGCGTCACGAACGACTGGTCGGGCTTACGGATCTCCCAATACAGCTGCGGCGCGAGGTAGTCGACCCAGCCCTCGGTCAGCCAGCGGTGCGGGTCGGCGTAGAGCTGCTCGTACTGATCGAAGCCCTTGATCGACGCGGGGAAGCCGGGGCGGTAGATGCCAAAGGGCGAGATGCCGAGCATCACGTGCGGCTTGTGGGAGCGGATGGTCTTGCTGAGTTCTTCAACGAAGTCATCGACGGCCTTGCGGCGGAAGTCGCCGCGCGAGAGCGTGCCGCCCGACTGCTGATACGCCGACCACGCCTTGTCATCGGGGAAGTCTTTATCGTTGTTGTAGGAGGGGTAGGGGTAGAAGTAGTCGTCGAAGTGGATCGCGTCCAGGTCGTAACGGTCGAGCACATCGGTGATGACGGCGAGGGTGTGCTTTTGGACGCGGGCATGTCGCCGAGCGTGTGCACGGCGTCGGGCATGGTCTTGCTCACGTGGTCGGCGGGAACTTTGGAGTCGGCTGCGGGGTGCCAGGCGCGGTAGGGGTTGAACCACGCGTGGACCTGGATGCCCCGCTTGTGCGACTCTTCGATGAGAAACGCGAGCGGGTCCCACATGGGGCTGGGGGCCTTGCCGGCTTCGCCCGTGAGGTACTCCGACCAGGGCTCGAGCTTGGATGCGTACAACGCATCGGCGTGCGGGCGGACCTGGAACACGATCGCGTTGAGGTTGAGTTTCTCCGCCAGCTTCACGAGGTTAAGGAGCTCCTCTCGCGCGGCCTGCGTCGACAGCCCCGGCTTGCTCGGCCAGTCGATGTTGTCCACCGTCGCGATCCACGCCGCACGCAGCTCCCTCGGCAACGCCGGCGGTGCGTCGGCGGCGGCAACGGCCTGCGCCTCGCCCTTGACCTCCAGCGCGTTGTCCTGAGCCAGAGACGACACAGGCAGCATGGCCACCGACAACCCAAGCAACAAAACCGTGACAAGTGTGTGGCGCATGGCGGGCTCCGTGAGGTGTCAGGAAAGTTCTAGAAGACTTGTGTGTGTACTATATCATGCACATCGCTGCGTGCTGGGGAAGAGGCGGGGGGCTGCCAAGCCCCCGGCTTTAGGCGAGAAGAGGACAATTTAGCGTTGCAGGTCGGGGGTCGCGGGGTCGGGCTGCGTGAGGAGCAGGAGGGTGTCTTGGGCGGTGAGAGTGGACTGAGACGGGCCGAGCGGGCCGGGGCTGAGGGTGAGTTGAAGCGTCTGGCCTTGGGCGGGGGTGTTGAAGGGGTGTGAGGGGTGTTGTGCGGTCAGTTGGGCGTGGACAAGGGGGGCTTGAGCGGTGAGTTTGGCGGTGATGTGTGCGTGGGGTTGTGCGTGGGGTGGCAGGGCGAGGGTGCCCGCGACGCGTTCGAGGGGCGCGGGGAGTCTGGCTTGAAGGGTGAGGGGTGCGGAGAGAGTCAGCGCACCACGGACGATGCGCGGAGCGATGGGCAGGCCGTAGGCCTCGCCGCCGGCGAGCGTGTCCCATTG
>DAIOEG010000100.1:0-3494 GCA_036746415.1 Phycisphaera sp.
CTCGCTCTTCGTTCGGCCAAGGGGCGGCTACGACGGTGCAACGCCGACGGGCTTGAGCGTCGCGATGCACAACCTGGTGACGTTGGCGAGCATGACGGGGGAGCGGTCGTTTGGGGATCGAGCGGTTGCGGACCTTGCATCGGCGGTGCAGGCCGACGGTGAGGCGTCGATGGGGCTGCTGCACGCGCAGCACGCGGCGCTTCGGATGATCGAGCGGGGTTGGCTGGAGCGGAGCGAGGGCGATGTGTGGATGTCGGCTCGCCGGGTGGGGGCGCGGGTTGTGTTGACCGTTGATTGGCCGACGGGTCGGCACGTGGATGAGGAGGGGTTGCGTGTACAACCGGGGCGTTTGGTGCGCGGGACGCCGGTGGTGAGTCGTTCGCTGGGCGAGGGGTTGGAGGAGGTGTCGTTGTGGGAGGGCCGATGCGTGTACGAGTTGGAGTTGGATGCGGGTGAGCTGGCGTTGGTGGTGGGGTATCGGTTGTGCAGCGAGTCGTCGTGCGATGCGGAGCGTGAGCGGGTGGTGAGGGTGATGGAGCCGGTTGCGTGATGCGTTGAGTGTGATGTGCTTGTGCGGTGTGTGTGGGTCAGGCGTTGCGTGTGCCGATAGTTGATGGGGTTTGTTGTGGGTGTGTTGGGAATTGTGAGTGGTTAGTGAAGCAGCGAGGCGATGACAATGTGGTGACGCCGATGCCGATCAACGGCTGGGTGATGCTTGGCGGGGCATCTCTGGCGTTCGTTGCGGGTTATATCAACGCGGTGATGCTGACGGGGCTGTACCACGTGCCGGTGAGTCACATGACCGGGGCATCGACGCACCTGAGCGTTGCGGTCGAGCAGCGCGACGGCGTGACGGTCTCGCTCACGTTGGGGCTGATGGCCGCGTTCATGCTTGGGGCGATCGTGAGCGGCGCGATCATCGGGGCAAAGTCGGTGCGCATCGGTCGGCGGTACGGCGTTGTTCTCGCGCTCGAGGGCGTTGTGTTGTGCATCGCGGGGCTGCTGGCGTGGCGCGGCGGGCAGTCGGCCGTGCCGTTGGCGGCGCTGGCGTGCGGCCTGCAGAACGCGATGGCGTCGAACTACCACGGCCTGGTCGTCCGCACCACGCACGTGACAGGTATCGTCACCGATCTTGGCGCGATGATCGGCCGGCGTCTGCGTCGTCACCACGTGAAACGCGCAGACTTTGCCATGCTCACGTGCATCCTCCTGGGATTCCTCGTCGGCGGCATCATCGGTGCCGTGCTTCAACAACACTACGGCCCGTGGGTCATTGGTCTCGCGGGGCCGACGTGCCTGATCGCGGGCCTGGCGTACTTCATCTGGCGTCACACGCGATGTGCACCGCACGTGGCGGCCGATGCGCCGATACGATCCGACGTGTGATTGATACCCATTGCCACCTGACATATGAAGGCATCTCCGAGCGCGTTGAAGCGGTGGTGCGTGATGCGCAAAGCGTTGGCGTCGATCGCATGGTGAGCGTGGGCACGAGCCCCGACGATGCGGCGCGGGCCGTGCGGCTGGCGCAACAGCTTCCGGGGGTCGTATTTGCAACGGCCGGTCTGCACCCGCACCACTGTGACGATGCGGTGGACCCGGGCCAACTGCGTTCACAGCTGCGCGTGCTTGCCGCAAGCGGGCATCTTGTCGCGCTGGGCGAGATGGGCCTGGACCTTCACTACGACGACCCGCCATTGCACTTCCAGCAACGTGCGTTCGCCGCGCAGCTGGAGCTTGCCGACGAGCCGGCGCTGCGTCACCTGCCCATCATCATCCACAACCGCAAGGCGACGGACGCGACGCTGGCGATGCTGCGCAGCACCGGCCTGCCCGGCGAGCGGTTCCTGTTCCACTGCTTCACCGGCAGTGCTACCGAGGTGGACGCGATCCTCGATTTTGGCGCGTGGGTCGGGTTCACGGGCATCGTCACGTTCAAGAGTGCGCGGGAGGTAGCCGAGGCCAGCGACCGCGTCCCGTTGGATCGGCTGGTGATCGAGACTGATGCGCCGTACCTGACGCCTGAGCCGTACCGCAGGGTGAAGGTGAACGAGACGATGTACCTGCCGAACACGGCGGCGTTCCTCGCGGCGCGTCGGGGCATGTCTCTCTCGGCGTTCACCGATGCGGTGGACAGCAACGCGGAACGGTTCTACCGGTTGCCGTGATGTTGAAAACTAGCGTCGTTCCGCCGCGGGTGCCGATAACAAACTTACATGGTTATTCGTCAACTACTCATGATTGTCGGTGTGCTGCTCGTCCTGGGCGCGGTCGGCGTCCCGCTCTACCTCTCGCGGGCCAGCACGACCACCACCGATGAGGCCATGGACCTCTACCCCATCAAAGTCGGCGGGGCGTGGGGCTACATGGACCGCGCCGGCCAGATCAAGATCTCACCACGCTTCGACCGCACGGACTACTTCCACGGGCTGGGCCTCGTCGAGATCGACGGCCTCGCGGGCTACCTGTCGCCCGATGGCTCGTTTGCGATCGCGCCCAAGTACATCCTCACCTTGGGCGACCCGACCGACCTCGCGGCCCGGCCGTTCTGGGACGGCCTCGCCGCCGTCCGCGTCAACGGCGCGTGGGGCTTCATCAACACGCAAGGCGACTGGGCCATCCCGCCACGTTTCATCGGTGATGACGGCTTCGCCGTCGTCGGCGACTTCCACGACGGCCTCGCGTGGTTCACCGAAGAAGCACAAGGCCAACAGGGCAAGACCTACCGCATCTACGGCTTTATCGACAAGACTGGCAGCGTCGCCATCGAGCCGCGTCACATCGCAGTCAACGACTTCGGTGAAGGCCTCGCTGGCTTCGCAACGCACGGCTCGTGGGGTTTCATCGATACCCAAGGCCGACAACGCATCCGGCCCAAGTTCGAGGGCGTCGGGGTGTTCAGCAACGGCCTCGCACCCGCGCTCAAAGACGACTTGTGGGGTTACATCGATCGTGACGGCGACTGGTCGATCCAGCGCGCGTTCCTCGAAGCAGGCAACTTTGCCGAGGGCCTTGCTGCGGCGCGGACCGATGCGGGCTGGGGCTATGTCGATGTCGAGGGCGACTGGGTCATCCCGCCGCGCTACGCCGCCGCGACGCCCTTCGCCGGCGGCCTCGCCCGTGTGCAGGTCGACGGCTTGTGGGTCTACATCGACCAGGCCGGCGAACGCGTCGGGTCTTGAGTTATTTCTTGAATCGCCAAGACGCCAAGGGAGCCAAGCCCCGCCAAGTCCAGTCAATAGCGATGACTTGGCCGGGCTTGGCGCCTTGGCGATTCCTCATGTATTGTTCGTTGGATCACCCATGAGGTCGACGGCGAGTTGGATCGCGGCTTTCATGGAGCCGGCGTCGGCCTTGTTTTTGCCGACGATATCGAACGCGGTGCCGTGGTCGACGCTGGTGCGGATGACGGGTAGGCCGAGCGTGAGGTTGACGGCCTTGTCGAATGCGAGCATCTTGACTACCACTAGCCAGGTAATCCACATTGGCTAACG
>DAIOEG010000100.1:3504-6540 GCA_036746415.1 Phycisphaera sp.
AAGAGCGTGTCGGCGGGGAAGGGGCCGTGGACGTCGATGCCCGCTTCACGGGCGACACGCAGCGCGGGCTCGATGATGCGTTGCTCCTCGTCACCGAACAGGCCGTTCTCGGAGGCGTGTGGGTTGAGGCCACAAACAGCGATGCGTGGCTTTACGATGCCCATCCGTTTCATGGCATCGTTGGCCAGGTCGATGGGGTCGAAGACGGCCCCGATGGTCAGGACGTTGCGGACGTCCATGAGCGGGACGTGGATGGATGCGAGGACGACGTTGAAGGGCTTCTCGGTCGTCTGCGCGTGGAACATCATGGCGACACGGCGGGCCTTGGTGCGGTGCTGGAAGAACTCGGTGTGGCCGGGGAACCGGCAGCCGGCGAGGGACCATGACTCTTTGCAGATCGGGCCGGTGACGATGGCGTGGATGCCGCCCTCGTCGATGGGTCGCTGGGCGGCGGCGAGCGCATCATCTAGGAAGCGCAGCGACGCCTGGCCGCCTTGCTTGCTGGGCTTGGCCATGGCGGTCGATTGGCCGAGCATGGAGTATTCGTCGTAGTCGAGGGTGACGACGTCGTGCACGAGTTCGTACTGCGAGCGTGGCGAGTCGTGTTGCAGGCGGTGCCAGTAGGGCTCGATCTCTGCGACGTCGGCGGCGTAGGCGAGCAGCTCGTTTAAGCCGAAGATGATGAAGCGCGCGAGTTTGCGGACCTGCGGGTCGGCGAGGGCTTTGATAACGACCTCGGGGCCGACGCCTGCGGGCTCACCCATCGTGATGCCGATGACGGGTTTTGACGTGGGGGGTAGGTTGGGGGATGCGTGGGAGGGCATGGGTGGATCGTATCGGTTCTGGTGGTTGTGAAGCGTGATGAACCGCCGGGCGTGATGCCGTTAGAATCGCGGGATGTCGCAAGAGTCTGGAGATGTGATGGACGTGGCGGTAGTGGGTGTGGGCCGGATGGGGCACCATCACGCGCGGACGTATCACAAGCACGCGGGTGCTCGGCTGGTGGGGCTGGTGGATGCGGATATAGCGAGGGCGCAGCAGGTGGCGGATGAGTTTGGGGCGGGTGCGTTTGGGAGCGTGGAAGAGTTGCTGGCGGCGCAGCCGGGCGTGCGTGCGGCGACAGTGGCGGTGCCGACGCGTTGGCATGCGGAGGCGGCCCGGCCGTTGCTGTCGCGTGGCGTGGCGTGCCTGATTGAAAAGCCGTTGGCGGCGAGCAGCAGCGAAGCGCGCGAGCTGGCAGAGTTTGCTGCGTCGGCGGACGCGCTCATTCAGGTGGGGCACACCGAACGCTTCAACCCCGCGGTGAGGGCGTTGTCGGCGATGACGCTCAACCCGCGCTTCATCGAGATCGACCGCGTCAGCCCGATGACGTTCCGATCGCTGGATGTGGGCGTGGTGATGGACATGATGATCCACGACCTGGACATCGTGCTCATGCTAGCGCGCAGCCCGATCAAGAGTGTCGATGCAACGGGGGTCAAGGTGCTGGGTGACCACGAAGATGTCTGCAACGCGCGGATCACGTTTGCGAGCGGCTGCGTCGCCAACATCACGGCCTCACGCCTGTCGCTCAAGACCGAACGCAAGCTCCGGCTGCTCGATGAGAACACGTATGTCTCGCTCGACTATCAGAAACGCACGGGACTGGTGCTGCGCAAGAGCGCCAACGAACAACAGCTGCGTGAGGTCAAGGATAAGCTGCGCAGCGGCGCGGACCTGTCGGCCCTGGACTTCGGCCGGCTGGTGATGCCCGAGAAGCTGGAGATGGACCTGCCCGAGGATGAGCACGACCCGCTCACGGCACAGATCAGCGCATTCCTGCGCGCAGCGGCGGGTCGTTGTTTGCCGGTGGTGAGCGCGGCGGACGGTGTGGCAGCCGTGGACGCGGCGGAGCGTGTGGTGCGGTCGGCTCAGGAGCACCACTGGGTCGGTCTGGACCACTCGGCGGTCGAGGTCTGAGCGTGCTTGATGTGTTGATGTACCAATGACACTCCCCACGATCATCATGCTGTCGATAATGCCGGTGTTGCTGCTGGCCAGCGGTTTTTTTAGTGGCAGCGAGACGGCACTCTTCTCGCTGACACGACACGAGCGCCGCCGGTTGGCCCAGTCCACGCAGCCCGCGGCGCGGGCGATCACGACGTTGTTGCTGGAGACGCGAGGGCTGCTGGTCACGCTGCTGCTTGGGAACATGACGATCAACACGGTGTACTTCGTGCTCAGCTCGGTGGCGCTGCTGCGCATGGGTTCGGAGCTGTCGTTGTCGGGGTGGTCGCGTGCGGCGCTCACGATCGTGCCACTGATCGTGGTGGTGCTGGTGGGTGAGGTGATGCCCAAGCTGCTGGCGGCGCGGATGTCGTCGCTGTGGGCCCGGTTGGCGGCGTTCCCATTGCTGGCGGTGCACCGCGTGCTCACGCCGGTGCGGGCCACGGCGGAGGCGTTCATCATCGAGCCCGCGGCCCGGCTGCTCAAGCCGGCGCACTCGGCCCCCGCGCTGGGCACGGACGAGCTGGATGCGCTTCTGCATCAAAGCAGCACCACCCAGGCGATCGATCCGTCCGAGCAGCGGATGCTGTCGCAGATCATGGAGCTCAGCCGACTCAAGGTGCGCGACCTCATGGTGCCACGCGTCGATATCGAGGCGTTTGATCTGGCCGACCCGCCGGCTGCGTTGTCTGCGCTTGTGCGCAGGACGCGCCTACGGCACGTGCCGGTGTATGACGACAGCTTGGACCACATCGTGGGTCTCGTGTACGGAAGGCAGGTGCTGCTGCGCCAGCCGACGACGCGTGAACAGTTGAAGCGCCTCGTGCGTCAGGTCCGCTTTGTGCCCGAGCAGCAGCGGGCGGATCGTTTGCTCGTCGAGATGCGCAAGACAGGTAACACGTTTGCGATCGTCGTCGATGAATACGGTGGGACGGCCGGCCTCATCACCCTCGAAGACATCGTTGAGCACCTTGTGGGTGACATCCCCGGCGCGTACGAGCGCTCCAGTGGGTCGGTGGTGAAAGCGATGGGCGGCGGGCGTTTCCGCGT
>DAIOEG010000100.1:6550-8291 GCA_036746415.1 Phycisphaera sp.
GGCGGGGCTGATGCTCATCGACTGGCCCGACCAGGTACCGTTGCCAGCGCCGGTGTCGGGGCCTGTCGAAGATGAAGAGGTGACGACCGTGGGCGGGTTGGTGATGAGCTCGCTGGGCCACGTGCCCGCGCCGGGTGATGAGCTGGACATCGGGCCGATCCGCTTGATGGTCGAGCACATGGACGGCGCACGGCTGCTCACCGTCGTGGCGCAGACGCGGGCGCATGACGCGGAAGCGCCGCAGGTCAGCGGGGGTGCATCATGACGTTTGCAGAGGCCTGGCCGTGGCTGTTGTTGATGCTGTGTGGGTTTATGGGCTCGGCGTTGTGCTCGGGCCTGGAGACGGGGTCGTACACGCTCAACCGCGTCCGGCTGCACCTGCTCGCGTCGCGCGGCCAGGCGTCGGCCATCACCCTGCGCAAGCTCATCGACAACCCGACCGTGCTGCTCAGCACGCTGCTGATCGGGAACAACATCGCCAACTACATCGGCACCTACGGCCTCGCGGTCATCCTGCAGTCGGCACAGCTGCGCCTGATCGAGGAGATCGCGTTCAACGTGCTGATGATCACGCCGCTGCTCTTCATCTTCGGCGAGACGCTGCCCAAGGACTACTTCTCGGTGCACGGGGACCGCGTGATGTACCGGCTTGCGCCGGTGCTGAATGGCATGCGGGTGGTGCTCACGCTGGTGGGACTGGTGCCGTTGGTGTCGGGGTTCAGCAAAGCGCTGCTCGCTGCGCTCGGACAGCGCGGACAGGACGCGGTGCTGCACCCACGCCGGCAGGTGCAGGTGCTCATGCGTGAAGGCGCGGGGCATGGCGGGCTGCATCCCGAACAGATCGACCTGCTCGAACGTGTGTTTGCGATCGAGACGCGGATCGTCAAGCAGGAGATGGTGCCCTGGGCCGATGTGATGACGATCGGGCTCAAAGAGCCGAGCGAGCGGTTGTTCGAGCTGGCGGACCGCACGAGCTGGTCGCGTTTCCCGGTGCTCGCAGGGCCCAAGGACCAGCGGCGGATCGTCGGCATCGTGGAAGTGATGGACGCGCTGGTGTACGGGAGGACCGCGTGCCCGCCGGTGAAGTCGCTCGTGCACCCGGTCATGTTCCTTCATGCGAGGACACCGATCCTGCATGCGCTTACCGACTTTCAGCACCGCAAGCTGACCATCGGCATCGTGGTGGAGGACGACCGTCCGGTGGGCATCATCACGATGAAGGACCTCATCGAGCCGGTGACGGGCGAGCTGAGCGCGTGGTGATGTGGGAGGTCTTGCAGGGCATTTTTTTAGCCGCAGATGGACGCGGATGAGATGCAACAGAGGCAACCCGGTCAAACCAAAACAATCCACGCCGATTCCTTGCTTGTGTTGATCTGCGTGCATCAGCGCTCATCTGGTGTTTCAAATCGCATGCGCGTGAAGACACTGACACACCGTGAGGACCGTTGATGCGTTGGTCGTGCCCAGAGATCGCGGATGCGGTGGAGTGTGGCTTGCGTGAGCAGGCGTTGGCGGATGACGCGGAGCAGGCGGTGTATGGGTTTGATGCGCGCGATGAGCTGGGGCTGCACCCGCTGATTCATGCGTCGCTGCGCGGTGCGCCGTCGGGTTGGGGCATTTGGCCGGAGCAGCGTTACCCTGGGCACTGGCACAAGGCAAGCAAGGCCGAGGGCAAGCGGTGCGCCATCGTGCTCACGCCCGATACGCTGCCGATGCGCGACCCGGCGGTGAAGGCAAC
>DAIOEG010000101.1:0-8227 GCA_036746415.1 Phycisphaera sp.
GCGAAGCGTTCCTCGTCGACTCACCCATCGAGGCGTGGGTCGAACGCAGCAAGACCCGCCTCGAGATGTCGCTCTTTTTGCTCAGCATGTACGAGTCACGCCAGCAACTCGCCAAGCGCGAGAGCGACCTGCGCGGCCTGTCGATGGCAACCACAGTGCTCGCCCGCAGCAACGAACACACACGCTTCCGCGCCGCGTCACTGGCGTTCTGTAATGAGGTCGCTGCGCGTTGGAAGGCCGAGCGCGTGTCGCTGGGCATCCTCTCGGGCCGGTACGTCAAGCTGCGCGCGATGAGTCAGACCGAGCACGTCGTGCGCAAGATGGCCCTCGTGCAGGCCATCGAGGCCGCGATGGAAGAGTGTCTCGACCAGGACACCGAGGTGCTCTGCCCCGCGCCCCCGCAGGTCGGCACGGTTAACCGCGCCGCTGCCGAACTCTCGCAACGCGAGAAAAACGGCCTGATCGTCTCGCTCCCCATCCGACGCGACGGCGAACCGCAAGCCGTCCTCACCGTCGAACGACTCGCCAACGACCCGATGACCGCCGAGCAGCTCGAGTTCCTCCGCATGGCCTGCGACCTGTGCGGCCCAAGACTTCTGGAGCGCGGTGAGGGCGACCGGTGGTTCGGCGCTCGCGCCGCCGCCTCGATGCGACGCGGCCTCGCCACGATGCTCGGCCCGACCTACACCTGGGCCAAGCTCACCGCCGTGCTGCTGCTCGCCGCCGTCCTGTGCCTTGTGCTGATCCAGCGTCCGTTCCGCGTCACCGCGCCCTTCACCTTTGAAGCGATTACACAGCGCACCCTCGCCGCGCCGTTCGACGGCTTCCTCGTTGAAGTGATGGTCGATCCCGGCGACACCGTGCAGCAAGGCGACACGCTCGGCAAGCTCGACACTGCCGAGCTGCGTCTTCAACTCGCCCAGTCGCAAGCGCAGCAGCGCACGCACCTGAAGGAAGCCGACATCGCACGAAGAGAAGACAAGACCGTCGAGGTCCAGATCGCCGAGGCCAAGGCCAACGAGCAGGCCGCGCGCATCGAGCTGTTTCGTTACCAGATCGAGCAGGCCGTGCTGAAGGCCCCCGTCGCCGGCACGGTCGTCACGGGCGACCTCAAGCAGAAGCTCGGCTCGCCAGTGAGCAAGGGCGACACACTCTTCGAGGTCGCGCCGCTCGACTCGCTGCGTGCCGTGCTCAAGGTCCGCGACGACGACATCGCAAACATCCAACTCGCTGCGCAAGGCACCCTCGCCGCCGCGCTGGACCCGGGACGAAAGCTGCCGTTCACGGTGGAACAGATCAACCCCATCGCCGAGGTGCTCGATGAGCAGAACGTCTTCCGTGTGAAGGTGAAACTCGAAGATCGCCCCGCCTGGCTCCGCCCCGGCATCGAAGGCGTCGCAAGGGTCAACGCCGGCCAAGCCCCCATCGGCTGGATCTGGACGCGAGAAGCGGTCAACTGGGTACGGATGAAGTTGTGGCTGTGAGTTGGGGGAGTGGGGAGTGGGTGTTAGGGAGTGGCATGAAGCATGAGATGCTTGCATGCAGACCACTCCCCAATCCCTACTCCCCACTCCCATCGTTGTTAGTCGTTAAACACCTGTCCCCAAGAAACCGCCCCAATGAAATCCTACCGCGATCTGGAAGTCTGGAGTCTCGCGATGGACCTTGTGGAGGAGGTTTATCGAGTGTGTCGTCAGTTTCCCGATGATGAAAAGTTTGCATTGACCAGTCAGATCCGCCGCGCGGCTGTTTCGGTGCCAGCAAACATCGCCGAGGGCTGGGGCCGAGGGTCGCGGGCCGAGTATCGTCACCACGTCTGGATCGCCAACGGTTCGCTGCGCGAAGTCGAGACCCTGCTCATCATCGCCGGCCGACTGAAGTACGTCACCAGCAAAGACGCCAGGCCCGCATGGAAACTCCTGCAATCGGTCGGCAAGATGCTTCGCGCTCTAGTCAACTCCCTGAAGCTCGACTAACTCAACTCTTGTTCAGACCACTCCCCAACACCCACTCCCCACTCCCCCACTCCCATGACCGACCGCCCCACCTTTCACGAATCCTGGTACCGCGTCGCGGAGCTTCGGCCACGGCTGCGTGGCGTGGTGCAGGTCTTTCGGCAGGACTACCGGGGACGCGCCTGGCACGTCTTGCGCGACCCGGGCAACAACCAGTTCTACCGGCTCGACGAACCCGCGTACCACTTCGTTGGGCTGCTCGACGGGCGGCGCACCGTCGCACAGGCGTGGGACCAGACTGGCGAGGTCATGGGCGACTCCGCGCCCACGCAAGGCGAAGCCATCCAGCTCCTCGGGCAGCTCTACACCAGCAACCTGCTCACCGCCGAGCTGCCCGCAGACGCCGAGGGCATGTTCGACCGCTACAAGAAACGCATCAACCGACAGGTCGGCGGGTACCTGATGAACATCATGTTCGCCCGCATCCCGCTCATCGACCCCGAGCGGTTCCTCGAGAAATGGAAGCCCGCGACGCACTGGGTCTTCGGCCCCGTGGGCATCGCGCTGTGGCTGGTCATGCTCGGCGTCGGGCTCTTCCACCTCGCGGGGCGCGGCGATGAACTCTTCTCCAGAACGCAGGGCGTCCTCGCGCCCGAAAACATCTTCTTCCTCTACGCCGCGTTCGTCATCGCCAAGGTCATCCACGAACTGGGCCACGCGTTTGCCGTCAAGCGCTTCGGCCGAAGCGAGCGCGTCGAGGCCGAGGTCCACACCATCGGCATCATGCTGCTGGTGCTGATGCCCGTGCCCTATGTCGATGCGACGGCGAGCTGGGCGTTTCGCAGCAAGTGGCGGCGGGCGTTTGTCGCCGCCGCAGGCATGTACCTCGAGCTGTTCGTCGCCGCCGTTGCCGCCGTCGTCTGGGCACGCACCGACATGAGCACGCCGCTCCAGTCCGCCATCCACGCCATCTCCTACAACGTCATGTTCATCGCCGGCGTCTCCACCGTCCTCTTCAACGCCAACCCGCTCATCCGCTTCGACGGCTACTACATCCTCTCCGACCTCACCGAGACCCCCAACCTCTACCAGCGCTCCAACGACTACCTCAAGTACCTCGTCAAGAAATACATCTACCGCGTCCGTCGGCCACGCAACCCCGGACACACCACTTCTGAAAAGACCTGGCTCACCGTCTACGGCCTCACGTCCACCGTCTACCGCGTGTTCCTCTTCGCGGGCATCCTCTGGTTTGTCGCGGACCAGCTCTTCTTTGTCGGCACGATCATGGCCGCGATGTCCATCATCGCCTGGCTCTTCGTGCCGCTGGGCAAGTGGATCAAGTACCTGCTCACCGATGCAGAGGTCGAACGCACACGCGGACAATCCATCCTCGCCTCGGTGCTCATGGTGGGCGTGCCTGCCGCGGCGCTTGGTTACATCCCCGTGCCCGACCACGGCCGGGTGCCGGGAACGGTCGAGCCGGCGCGGTACGAAGTCGTCTTCGCACAAAGCGACGGCTTCATCACCGACGCCGCGCCCACACTGACGCCCGCCGACAACGCGCTCTTGCTCTCCGCCAACGACCCCGAAAAAACAGCACGCCGTGACGAGCTGCGCGCGACGCTCCGACGCCTCGTCGCCGAGCAACGCAAGCAGATGACCGAAGACCCCGCCGGCGCACAGATCGTGCGGGCGCAGGTCGAGGCCGTGCGCGCCTCGCTGGACCGTGTCAGCGATGAGATCGAGCGCATGAGCATCGTCACCACGGGCAACGGCCAGTGGGTCGCGCCCGATGCCGACCGATACGCCGGCGCATGGTTCGAACGCGGCAAGCCCGTGGGCGTTGTCGCCACGCTTGATGACCTGATCATCCGCGCCGCAGCCGACCAGACCCTCGGCCCCGTCATCGAGGGCGAGGGCGGGTGGATCGGCAGGGCCGTCACACTCAAAGCGCCGGGCCACGCACAGTTCACCTACGAAGGCACCGTCCTGCGCATCAGCCCCGCAGGCATGGACACGCTGCCCTCGCCGGCGCTCGGCTACGCAGCCGGCGGACCCATCGCCACCGACATGTCCGACGCGCAAGGCGGCAAGACCACCGAGCCCTACTTCGAGGTCCGCATCAAACCACACGCACCGCCCGTTGGAGCACCCCCGCTCATGCCCGGCCAGCGCGTCACCGTCCGCTTCGCCTTCGAACAAAAACCGCTCCTCGAGCAGGGCTGGCTGTTGCTTCGGCAGCTCTTCCAGAAACGCTTCGGGGTTTGAGAAGGAAGAAATTGAACCGCAGAGGCGCGGAGGACGCGGAGAAGGGCAGAGCAGTTGAATCGAATCGTTAAATCTGAAACCTACATGCCTGACTTATCCGCGTTCATCCGTGGTTACAAACCAAAGTTAGAAGTTACTTTCATATTGCTCTTGTGGATGACACTCACGCATGACACAGCTCACCACTTATCAGCCGCCCAGTGAGTGGTGGCGTTCGCTTTCTCGGCCGGCGCATGGGCGTAAGCCGTTGCGTGGGCTGGATGCGGCGTGGGACGTGGTTGCTGCGCGGTTAGTGCCAATGGTCCCGCGTCGTCGGCGTTACCTCAAGCGTTCGGAGCGGGTGCTGCGTCACGAGGGTGAGTTGTCGCCGATGGGCACCGCCGCCTTGCACGAGGTGATGCAGACTCTGCGTGAGCGCGTCCGGCGTGGGCGTGACACGGCCGACGATCTGGAGCGTGCGTTCGCGGTGGTGCGTGAGCAGGCGCGTCGTGTCACGGGGCTGCACGCGTACCCGGTACAGGTGGCGGCGGCACTGGCGATCGATGCGGGTTGCATCGCCGAGGTCGCCACGGGCGAGGGCAAGACGCTGATCGCGACGCTGCCCGCCGTCGTCGCGGGTTGGCGTGGCCGGGGTTGTCACGTGATCACGTCCAACGACTACCTCGCACATCGCGATGCGCAAACGATGGGCCCGGTGTACCGCGCGTGCATGCTCAGGGTCGGGCACGTTGTGGCCGAGATGGACCCGCAGCAGCGCCGCGAGAACTACCTGGCCGACCTGACATACACGACCAACAAGGAAGCAGCGGCCGACTATCTGCGTGATCGCCTCGTGATGGGTCATCACCGCGGGCTTGCGGACACGATCGTTGGCCGGATGACGGGGCGCGGGCTGCGTCCGGAGTACCTCGTGCAGCGTGGCCTCGAAACGGCGATCGTCGACGAGGCCGACGCGGTGCTGATCGATGAAGGCGTGACCCCGCTCATCATCAGTGGCGATGCACCGAACGCACAGATGACCGATGCGTTCACCATCGCAGCGCAAGCGGCGCACGAGTTCAAAGCGCCCGAGCACTTCAAGGTCGATCAGGGCTTCCGTGAGGTGCGCCTGACCGCCGAGGGCCGACGCCTCGCGGCGCAGCTTGTGGCGGACCTGGGCGGCGTGTGGTCGGGCGCTCGGCGGCGCGAGGAGTTCATCACGCAAGCGCTCACGGCCCGCGAGCTCTACACCTTCGGCAAGCAATACACCGTCGCCGACGACAAGGTCATCATCATCGACGAGTACACCGGCCGACTGATGCCCGACCGCACCTGGCGCGAGGGCCTGCATCAGGCCGTCGAAGCCAAAGAGCGCATCACCATCACGCCGCCCAAGGACACGCTCGCGCGCATCAGCTTCCAACGCTTCTTCCGCCTGTATCGCAAGATCAGTGGCATGACGGGCACGGCGTACGAAGAGCGTCACGAGCTGTGGCAGACGTACCGCACGCCCACCGTCCGCATCCCCACGCACAAGCCCTGCATCCGCGTCTCGCAGCCCGATGCGCTCTTGCCCACGCAGGACGCGCGGTGGACCGCCGTTGCCGACGAGATCGAGCGCATGCACCGCCTCGGCCGGCCGGTGCTCGTGGGCACGCGCTCCGTCAAAGCCAGCGAGACCCTCAGCACGCTGCTTCACGAACGGCAACTCCCGCACACCGTGCTCAACGCCGTCCGCCACCAGGAAGAAGCGATCACCATCGCCCAGGCAGGCCAGCGCAACGCCATCACGATCGCCACCAACATGGCCGGCCGTGGCACGGACATCGTCCTAGGCCCCGGCGTCGCCGCGCTGGGCGGGCTGCACGTCGTGCTGACCGAGCGCCACGACACCCGCCGCATCGACCGCCAACTGATGGGCCGAGCCGCCCGCCAAGGCGACCCCGGCAGCGCGTCCACATTCCTCAGCAGCGACGACGAGCTGCTCGTCCGCTACTCCCGCCGGGCCACGCGGGCCGCGCTGACACCGTTCGCCCCGCGCGTGCTGCTGCGTCTTGCTCAACAGCGCGCGCAGGCCCGCGCCCGGTATCAACGCAGGGGCGTCTTGAAACGCGACCAATGGCTCGCCGAGTCGCTTGGATTTGCGGGGGTGGAGTGATTTATCAAAGGCAATCACCATGCTTCGTATTCATGACTCAGACTTATGAAGATGCTTCTGGATGCTTGCAACGTCAAGCAGGTCTTTGGGTCGACCACTTGCCAGTTTATTGAGAAGGATTGCTTGAAGACTTGGAACATCTACTTCAATGCCAAAAATCATGCCTTTGACCCGATGATTCCATGCCTCACCAAAACTAATTCCACTCAACTCGGTCAGGATATCGATCCGTCCGGGTGGAACTCCGATATGCAACCCGTAACCGACACTTGCAAAATCTTGCGGCTTGACGCCAGCCAACGGTGCGCCAAAATCCAAGAGTGCTTTCCATAACAGTGCCGCCTGCTCAGGAGTGGCACGGACCCAGATGTCTAGGTCTCCCGTGCTTCTGGGCGGCAAGTAAACCGCAAGAGCGTGTGCCCCCACCACCATGAACTCAACGCCGTACTGGCGTAACAGGCCAAGCATGTCGCGGAAGTCGTGGTCGGTGCTGTCCCACTGCATGGATGCTCCGGGCGATCCGGCTGAGTTCACACACCATCTCGGTCCGCTCCGCCGGGGAGAGCATCGCGAGAGACTCAACGTCTTCTGTGCCGGGGTCGGGCCCACGAAACACCCGCACCACCCGGTCGGACCGGTCTTTACGGGGAACGTCCATGCGGGTATTGTAGACGATTCGCCCCGTGGAAGGTCCACGGGGCCCACGCACCGTGAGGCGAGCCGTCGCCTCCGCCCCGTGTCACCGGCCTTGCGTCGCCGGCGGGGAAGACACCCACGGAAAAGGACGTTGCAACTCTTATGGTCGATATGAACCTGATCTCTCAACTGAGCATCGAAGACCAAGAGGCCATGGCCATGGTCGCAGAGGCCTTCGGCCAGCAGGTCGCCGACGGCGACATGGAAGGCCTCCTCGAGCTCACCAACATCCAAGACTTCAAGACCGGCTCCATCCTCAAAGGCAAGATCATCGGCCTGGCGGGCAGCGACTTCCTCGTCGAGGTCGGCCTCAAGTCCGAAGGCATCCTCAACCGCAACGAGTTCGACGACCCCGGTGATGTCGAAGTCGGCGATACCGTTGAGGTCTATCTCGAAGAGGTCGAAGGCCCCGGCGGAATGGTCTCCATCTCCAAGCGAAAAGCCGACCGTATCCGCGGTTGGGAGAAGATCATCACCGAGAAAAAAGAAGGCGACTCGATCGATGGCAAGGTCATGCGCAAGATCAAGGGCGGCCTGCTCGTCGACATCGGCGTGCCCGTGTTCCTGCCCGCGTCGCAGGTCGATATCCGTCGGCCGCCCGATATCGGTGTTTACATCGGCACCACCATCGAAGCGCAGATCCTCAAGATCGATGAAGAGCGCCGCAACATCGTCATCTCCCGCCGAAAGCTCATCGAGGAACGACGCACCCGTCTGCGTAAAGACCTCCTCGAACGCATCAAGGTCGGGGACGTCGTCAAGGGCCGGGTCAAGAACATCGCCGACTTCGGCGCGTTCGTGGACCTGGGCGGGATCGACGGCCTGCTCCACATCACCGACATGTCCTGGGGCCGAGTCAACCACCCCTCCGACATGGTCCGCCTCGAGCAGGAACTCGAAGTCAAGATCCTCAACATCGACTTCGAGAAAGAGAAGATCGCCCTGGGCCTCAAGCAGCGCGACGCCTCGCCGTGGGAAGACATCGAGAAGAAGTACCCCGTCAACACCCGCGTCAAGGGCAACGTGACCAACATCATGTCCTACGGCGCGTTCGTGAAGCTCGAAGACGGCGTCGAAGGCCTGGTCCACATCTCCGAGATGAGCTGGACCAAGCGGATCAACCACCCCTCGGAGATGGTGTCGATCGGCGAAGAGACCGAAGTGGTCG